>CALEHZ010000227.1 GCA_937875715.1 uncultured Campylobacter sp.
AACTTTGCTTCAAATATTTTTTCACTTTTTGTATTTATTGCAAGTGGCAATATTTTGTGGCTGCTTGGGCTTTGTATGGGCATCGGGCAGCTAATAGGCGCAAGGCTTGGCGCAGCAATGGTAATCAAAAAAGAAGCAAATTTTATAAAAAAAGTGTTTTTAGTAGCAGTTTTTTGTAGCATTTGCAAGCTAATTTATGATTTAATTTGATGGTTTATTTTAAAAATTTTTACTGTGTTTTTAAGCTAATTTTAGCTTTTTTTTGCTAGAATTACGCCCAAATTTTACTTTTAGGACCAGCAATGAAGGATTTATTTCTTTTTTCTGACATGATTGTGCATTCGCATACTTTTAACTATTTATTCCATTTGTTTTTAGTAGTTGCGATTATTTTAGTGCTTGCTAGACTTGCTACTAGCAATCTTAGCCTTGTGCCAAAGGGCGTTCAAAATATTTTTGAAGCTTATGTTTTAGCAGTAGAAAATATGGGTGCAGGTGTGCTTGGTAGCAAAGAAATGGCTAGAAAATACCTACCACTCGTAGGAACAATCGGTCTAATCGTAGTTGTAAGCAATGTTATAGGCATAATTCCAGGTTTTGAGGCACCAAGCTCAAGTCTAAATCTTACTCTTTGTCTTGCGCTTTGTGTGTTTTTATACTATAACTTTGAAGGTATCCGCAAACAAGGCGTAATCAAGTATTTTGCACATTTCATGGGGCCAAACAAATGGCTTGCGCCACTTATGTTTCCTATTGAAGTAGTTTCACATATTTCACGCATTATTTCGCTTTCTTTTCGTCTTTTTGGAAATATTAAGGGCGATGATTTATTTTTAGCAGTTGTTTTGGCGCTCGCACCTTGGGTAGCACCGCTTCCAGCATACGCACTGCTTACTTTTATGGCATTTTTACAAGCTTTTATTTTTATGATTTTAACTTATGTTTATCTTGCTGGCGCAGTAGTCGTTGAAGAACATTAAAATTTTAGCTTATTTATTACATTTTTTGCTCGGCGCAAGCTGGGCAATATTTGTATTATGGATACTTTTTCCACCTTTGAATTTTACAGAAAATATTACATTTAATAGAATATTTTCTTCCATTTGTGCTTTATTTCTAGTATTTTTTTGCTATATTTGCGTGAACAAATATGAGATACATGATAACAAACAAAACTGAAATTTCAGAAAATTCAAAACTTTTAAAGCCAGATTTTATTCTTTTTAGAGATAAAAACTGCGATAATTACGCACAAAGAGCCTTGAATTTTCTAAAAAATTCAAAAGATTTTGGGGCAAAATTATTTTTACATAATGATTATAATTTGGCTTTAAAACTTGGTGCAGATGGTGTTCATTTTAGCACTATAAATATCCAAAATATAGCAAAAGCACCAAAAAATCTAATAAAAATTGCTAGCACTCACAGTGAATACGAGCTTAGGGCTGCTTGTGATTTAGGTGTGAATTTTATAACTTTTAGCCCAATTTTTGCTTCGCCAAACAAAGGCGAACCAAAGGGCATAAAAGCATTAGAATACATTGTAAAAATCGCTAAAAACTACGATGTAGGCGTCTTTGGACTTGGAGGAATTTTAGAAAATTCACAGATAGAAGAGATTTTAAACGCTGGTGCTTGTGGCTTTGCATCGATTAGATATTTTGAAAAAATGTCTTAAAAAATTTAAAATTTTAGCTTAATTTAAACTATATTAAAGCATTAAAAGGCTAGAATTACGCCTTTTAATTAGAGGTAAAAAATTGTTTGAATTTATTAGTGAATCACTAAAATCTGCTGTTAATAAACTAAAATTCGTTGATGATGAAAAAGCGCTTAAAAATTCGCTTGATACGCTAAAAAAGGCACTTTTAAAAGCCGATGTTCATCATAAGGTTACAAAAGAGCTAGTTCAAGCAGTAGAAAGTGATTTGAAGGCTGGTGCGATTGGGCAAAAGCAGTTTTTAGATAGTATCAAAAAAAATCTAACTGCGTTTTTACAAGCACCAAATGCTAGCGCTGGATTTATTTTTGCGCCAAAACCACCTACAATCGTGCTTATGTGTGGTCTTCAAGGTGGCGGTAAAACTACAAGCACAGCAAAACTAGCAAATTACCTTAAAACTCGTAACAAAAAAGTTTTGATAGCAGCTTGCGACTTGCAGCGTTTGGCAGCTGTTGAGCAGCTAAAACAGCTTTGCGAGGCAAATGAGCTTGATTTATTTAGTATCGAAGCAGAAAATTCAGCTCTAAAAGTAGCGCAGGGCGCAGTGGCTAAAGCAAAAGCTGAATTTTATGATGTTTTGCTTATTGACACCGCTGGACGCTTGGCGATAGATGAAGCACTGATGAACGAACTAAAAGAAATAAAAGCTAGTGTAAGTCCAAATGAAATTTTTTATATCGCTGATTCTATGGCTGGTCAAGATACATTAAAAACAGCTGCTAGCTTTAATGAAGCATTAAATCTTACAGGCGTGATTTTAACTAAATTTGATGCTGATAGCAAAGGCGGAATTGCGCTTGGCGTAGCTTACCAGCTTGGCGTGGCTTTGCGCTTTATTGGAATTGGCGAAAAAATCGCTGATTTTGAAAGTTTCGTGCCTGATAGAATCGTAAGCAGAATCATGGGCGAGGGAGATTTAGCCACACTAGCAGAAAAAGCAGCGCATGTATTTGATGAAAAAACGGCAAAAGCAGTAAGTCAAAAAATTAAAAAAGGCGAGTTTAATTTTGACGATTTTATCAATCAATTAGAAAGTGTGAAAAAACTTGGAAATATCCAAAATTTAATCGGCATGATTCCTGGCATGCAAAATATGGCAAGTGCTCTAAAAGATGTGGATTTAGAAGGCGGTCAAATGAAGCATATAAAAGCGATGATTAGCTCGATGACACCAAAAGAAAGAGCAAACCCTAGCCTTTTAAATAATGCTAGAAAAAGAAGAATTGCAAGTGGCGCTGGACTTGATCAAATGCAGGTAAATCGCTTTTTAAAGCAGTTTGAGAATGCTGCAAAACTAGCTAAAAAATTCAGTGGAAAAGGTGGCATGCAAGCACTTGGAACAATGATGAATCAAGCTAGATTGCCGCATTAAAAAATTCAAACTGAATTTTATGGTTTATTTATTTGTGGGCTTTTAAAAAGCCTAGAAATAGGTAAATTACCTAAAATATTTTTAAAGGACAAATATGGCAACAGTTGTAAGACTAACTCGTATGGGACGCAAAAAAAGTCCATTTTATCGCATCGTAGTAACAGATAGCAGAAAACGCCGTGATAGTGGCTGGATAGAGAGCATCGGCTACTATAATCCTATGGTTGAGCCAGAAGTTATTAAATTTGACGCTGAGCGCCTAAAATACTGGAAAAGTGTTGGTGCAAAACTAAGCGATAGAGTAGCAAGAATTACAAAATAATGGTTGAAAAATTCATTGAAGAATACGCTAAGCTCGTAGCTAGTGAGCCTGATCTTGTGAATGTAACTCGCATAAATCTTGGGCAAGATTTTGATGAGATCATCGTTCGCACTAGCAAAAACGACACAGGCAGGCTCATAGGCAAAGATGGCAAGATGATAAATGCACTAAAAACGCTAATTACAGGCTACAAAGCCAAAGAGCCAACTTCTTATAGAATCACTGTTAAAGCCTTAGATGAATAGTGATTTGCTAGAAGTTGCCAAGCTTGGTCGCACCGTTGGACTAAAAGGTGCTTTAAAGCTTCATAACCTTAGCGATTTTGAAAGCCAGTTTAAAAAAGGTGCTAAATTTTTTACTAAAGATGGCTGTGAGCTCGTAATAAAAAGCTACGAAAAAATACAAAAACTAGTTATTTTTGAAGATTTTGAGAGCATAGAAAAAGCTAGTGAGCTTGTAAATTTAGTGCTTTTAAGAAGTATTGAAGATACTAGAAAATTCTGTAAGCTCGAAAAAGGTGAATTTTTTTATTTTGACATCATAGGTTGTAAAATTTGTGAAAATGACGAAATTTTGGGACTTGTAAGCGATATTATACAAAGTGGTGCTGGATTTTTATTTTGCATAAATACACAAGATCACTTAATACAAAAAGGCTTAGCAAAAGAATTTTTTGTGCCATATAATGATCATTTTGTGCTAAATGTGGATATAAAAAACAAAAAAATCAGCACACAAAATGCCCTAGCAATTTTAGAAAATTCATAAATGAAATTTCACTTCATCACCATATTCCCAGAGCTTGTTTTACCATATTTTGATGGCTCTATTTTAGCAAGAGCTATTAAAAATAATCTTTTTAGCATAGCTTGCGTAGATCCTAGAAAATTCAGCAATGATAAACACAATAAAGTTGATGAATACATGATAGGTGGCGGTGCTGGACTTTTGATGCGCCCAGAGCCTATTATAGACGCACTTGCCAGTCTTAAAGAGCAAAAAGGACATGTGATCGCCCTAAGTCCGGCTGGTAAAAAATTCACAAATAATGATGCCAAACGCCTTGCAAAGTTTGAAAATATCAGCTTTATTTGTGGCAGATACGAAGGCTTTGATGAAAGAGTGGTAGAAATCGCTGTAAATGAAGTTTTTAGCATAGGTGATTTTGTGCTAACTGGTGGTGAGCTTGGCGCACTTTGCTTGGCTGATGCTATTTCTAGGCACATACCAGGCGTTTTAGGCAATGAAAACTCGCTTGAAATAGAAAGCTTTGAAGATGGGCTTTTAGAAGCACCCAGTTTTACAAAGCCAAATATTTACAAAAATTTTAGTATAATTTCAGCTTTTTTAAAGGGAAATCACGCTAAAATCACCGCTTTAAAAAATCAAATGGCGCTTTGCAAAACACGATATTTTCGTCCAGATCTCTATGCAAAGCTACAAAAGGAAAAGAAATGAGAAATAAATACATTGAGAGTTTTGAAAGCGCACAAATCGCTGGCAAACAAATCCCAGCTTTCCGTTCTGGCGATACTTTGCGTGTAGCACTACGCATTAAAGAAGGCGATAAAAGCCGTGTTCAAAACTTTGAGGGCGTTTGTATTGCGCGTCGTGGCACAGGCACTGGCGAAACTTTTATCGTTCGCAAAATCGGTGCAAACAATGTTGGTGTGGAGAGAATTTTCCCACTTTATAGCGAAAATATAGAAGAAATTACTTTGGTTCGCAAAGGTCGTGTTCGTCGCTCTAAACTATTCTATTTACGCGGTCTTCGTGGTAAGGCTGCTCGCATTAAAGAGCTTAAAAAATAATTTTTTGGCAAGGCTTTTGCTTTGCCAAATCCCCATTTTTGCTTTATAAAATTCACAAAGATAATTCCACTAACTTTATTTTATAAAATTCACAAAAGTAAAATTCAAGTTTTATTTACTTTTTGATTATTTATTATTTTTAAGTAATCATTAAGAAATTTTTACTTATAATTTGCGATTATTTTTCTAAAAAGGATAATCAAATGAAAAACATTTTAAAGCTCCTAACTCTAGCTTTCGCAGCAAATACAGCATTTGCACATTTTGGTGTGGTGATTCCAAGCACAAATATTGTAGAAAATGAAAGCCAAGCAAAGCAAATTATCACCTATAAATTCACTCATCCATTTGAGCAAATGATGATGAATATGCAAAAGCCAAATGAAGCAGGTGTTTTCATAGATGGCAAAAAAATCAGTATTTTAGAAAATTTAAAAGAGCTTAAAGAAGCGCAAAATTCATACTGGCAAGCCCAGTATGAAATCAAAGAGCCAGGCGTTTATATATTTTACGCCGATCCGCAAGGCTATTTTGAGCCTAGCGAAGAAAAGTTCATTCGTCACATCACAAAAAGTGTGGTAAATGCCTACGGCTCAGGTGCTGGCTGGCAAAATCCTGTGGGATTAAAGGCTGAAATCGTGCCGCTTACTCGCCCATTTGGGCTTTATGCTGGCAATTTATTTAGCGCAAAGGTGCTATATAAGGGCAAGCCAGCTAAAAATGTGATCGTAGAAATCGAGTTTATGAACGAGGGCAAAAAGCTAGCAGCGCCTAGCGAGGATCACACAACGCAAGAAGTGATGACAAACGAAAATGGTGAGTTTAGTTTTGTGATGCCTCGTGCTGGCTGGTGGGGATTTTCGGCTCTTATCGATGATGATGAAAAGATGAGCAAGGATGGCAAAGACTATCCAGTTGAGCTTGGCGCTGTTATTTGGGTCAAAACTGATGAGTATAAATAAGGTTTTTTAGAAAATTCAAAGTGAATTTTCTAAAATATGAGTTAATTTCAGAAAATTCAAAGTGAATTTTCTGAAAACCATAGAAAATTCAAAAAATTTAAAGGGAAAATTTTGCATATTAGCGAAGGTGTTTTAAAGCCTGAAATAATCGTTCCTTGCGGCATTGCGGCTGCTGTTTTGGCTGGAATTTTTTTGTGGAGATTAAAAAGCGATGAGGTGCTAAAAACTGCGTGTATGAGTGCTGTGTTTTTTGTGGGCTCATTTATCCATGTGCCACTTGGAGTCACTTCAATCCATCTCATGCTAAGCGGAATAATCGGCGTTTTTGCTGGTGTTAACGCATTTTTAGCGATTTTAGTAGCTCTGTTTTTTCAAGGTGTAATTTTTGGCTTTGGCGGATTTAGTGTGCTTGGTGTAAATGCTCTTATGATCGGTATTCCAGCGATTTTTGCCAGATTTTTTGCTAGGCGTTTAGAGCGTAAAATCAACTGGTTTTTAGCAGGCTTTGTGCCGATTTTAATTTCTAGCATTTTACTTTTTGCGATTTTACTCATAAACGGCGAAGAGTTTAAAAGCCTAGCAAGTCTTACGCTTATCGCAAATGGTGTTTTGATGGTGGTTGAAGGCATTATTAGCTTTTTTGTAATTGGCTTTATTATAAAGGTAAAACCGGAGTTTTTAAAATGAGATTTCTAGTTTTTATGGGAATTTTTTGCGCTTTTTTGTCTGCGCATTCGCTTAAAATTTTTACTAGCGAAAATGACGATATTTTAAGCATTAAAAGCTATTTTTACGGCGGCTTTCCTTGTAAAAATTGCCAGACTTTGCTAAAAAATGGCGATGAAATACTAGCAAGTAGCAAAACTGATGAAAACGGCAGCGCAAGTTTTAAAATGCCAGAAAATTCAAGCTTTACAATCGCTATAAATGCTGGTGGCGGACATTTTAAAGAAATTACTTATTCCAAAAAAACTAGCGAAATCTCAGAAAATTCAGACCCAGCGGGTTACGAAGTAAAAAATTCAGAAAATTCAGAAAATTCAAACCTAGCGGGCTACAAAGCAGAAAATTCAAATTCTACAATTTCAAAAAAGCAAGAAGCAAAAAATTTACAACAAACACAAGGGGATGAAAGTCTTATAATTGATTTTATAAAAGGCTTTGGAGCGATTATTGCAATGTTTGGCGTGTTTGCTTTGATTTTTTATTTTAAGCAAAAAAATCATGCGAACTGATGGTTCACTTTTACTGCTAAGTGCTTTTTTTTATAGCGTTTTTGTGGGTGTTAGCGAGCATATTTATTTAAGTTTTTTTGTGCCAGTTTTGCTGCTTTTGTTTTTAAATTTTACTTTTAAAATTCTAAAAACTTTGATTTTTTTGAATTTTTTTGTGATTTTATCTGTGTTTAGCGTTGTGATCGCCAAAAACTACGAACTGGCTCAAATCATCTTTTTAAGGGCAAATCTCATACTTTTATTTAATCTTTTACTTTTTGCCAATTTTGATTCAAAGCTTGTCGCACGCAGTTTATTGAACCTAAAAATGGGTGATAAAATGGCTGGTTTAGCATATTTTACATTAAAATTTATTGGTATTTTTAAGCTAGAATTAAGATTGCTTTTTAAGCGGCTCAAAGCTCGTGGACTGCGTCACAAAACAAATATTTTTACTTATAAAACTTATGCTAATTTGATCGCTATGCTTATAATAATTGCTATTAAAAAGCAGCAAAATATGGAAAAAACATTGTTAGCTAGGGGCTATAAAGGCAAAATTTTATGGGCACAAAAAGTAGAGTTTTTACCAAAAGATATTTTTGTCTGTGTTTTTGCTATAATTTGCGTTATTTTTAAATTTAAAGAGATTTTATGATTTTAAAGGCAGTTGATTTAAGCGCAAAACACGCTCAAAAGGTAATTTTTAGCGCTATTTCTTTAGAGCTTGAAAAAGGGCAAAAGCTAGCAATTATCGCACCAAATGGAAGTGGTAAAAGCACACTTTTAGAGCTTTTAGCAGGGCTTAAAGAACGTGATAGCGGTGCTTTAAATCTTTTTGATGAGCAGATAAACACTCTTAAAGATTTTAAAGAGTTTCGCCACAAAATCGGCTTTTTGTTTCAAAATAGCGATGAGCAGTTTGTTTGCAGCACTGTGCTTGATGATGTGAGTTTTTCACTTTTAGCGCACGGACTTTGCCAAAGCGAGAAATTAGCGCATGAAAAAGCACTAGAAATGCTTGAAATGCTAAATATTTCACATTTAAAAGATGAGATTTGCCTAAATCTAAGCGGCGGACAAAAGCGCCTTGTAGCACTTGCTGGTGTGCTTGTGTGTGAGTTTGAGTTGATTTTTTTAGATGAGCCTTCAGCCCCACTTGATAAAAATGCTAGCGAACTAGTTGCAAATATCCTTAAAAACAGCACTTCAAGCATGATTATCACAAGCCATGATAAAGAATTTATTTCAAAAATCACCCAAAATATTTATACTTTGTGAATTTTATAAAATTCAGCCTTGAATTTTTTGGCTTATTAACTGCAGCGGATTTGAATTTTATGAATTTTATAAAATTCACTGCTCTAGCGCCTTTGTTTGGCGTGTTTAAAGGCAAATTAAACCGATAAATTTAAAAACATCGGTTTGTCCTCATCTTCGTTTTGTTCTTCTTCTTTTTGGCGGATGTTTTCTAGACGCTCTTCTAATTCTTTTGCGCTTAAAAGCTCGGCATGTTCATAGCGCAAAATTTGCTCTTTTTTCTGTGCTAAGTCCGCTTGATTAGCCACAATTTCAGGCTCATTTTGGCTCTCATCATCAGCCTCATCATCAAAGAAATCCTCAGCCAAATCCTGCTCATCATCACTAGATTTTTTACGCTCTTGTTCTTCTTTGCTTCTTTCTTTTTCGTGCTCATTATCAGGGTCTACGTGATAGGTTTCTTCTGTGGCTCGCACCTCAGTAATTTCTTTTTCTTTTTCGTTTGCTAAAGCTGCTGCCATTGCATTTTGCATATCTATTTTAGCTTGTTGGTCAGCTTGGATTACACTTGCTTGCGGGGCTACTTGATTGGCATAAATTGTGCCTGCTACTGGTGAAATAGCCATTTTTAGCCTTTTGGAGAAAATTTGTAAAATTATAGCTAAAAAATTACAAATTTTAGCTAGAATTATGCGAAATTTTGGGGGTAAAAAATGGGAAAATTATTTGGAACTGACGGCGTTCGTGGGCTTGCTGGCGAGAAGCTAAGTGCTGTACTTGCTATGAAATTAGCTATGGCAGCTGGAATTTATTTTCGCAAAAACAGCGTTACAAACAAAATTCTAATAGGCAAAGACACCAGAAAAAGCGGCTATATGATAGAAAATGCCATTGTAGCAGGCTTAACTGCAACCGGCTATAATGTCCGCCAAATCGGACCTATGCCAACTCCGGCTGTGGCGTTTTTAACTGAAGATATGCGCTGTGATGCTGGAATAATGATTTCAGCAAGCCATAATCCCTTTTATGACAACGGTATAAAATTCTTTGATGCCAATGGCGATAAACTAAGCGAACAAGCAGAAAATGAAATAGAAGCAATCTACGAAGATGACGCACTAATCGCAAACGCACAAGCCATAAACACACAAATTGGTGCTTCAAAGCGCATTGATGATGTAATTGGCCGCTATATCGTGCATATCAAAAACTGCTTTCCACGCCATCTTACTTTAAAGGGTCTGCGAGTGGTACTTGATGTCTCAAACGGCGCTGCTTATAAGGTCGCTCCAACTGTATTTAGCGAGCTTGGCGCAGAACTCATTGTGCTAAGTGACGAACCAAACGGGTCTAATATAAATGAAAATTGTGGCGCACTATATCCTGGCGCTTTGTGCGAACAAGTAAAGCATTTGCGAGCTGATATCGGCTTTGCCTTTGATGGCGATGCTGATAGGCTAGTAGTCGTGGATGAAAAAGGCGTGGCGGTGCATGGCGATGCTTTGCTTGGTGTGCTAGCTGTTGCACTAAAAGCAGAAAAAATGCTTTTAAATGATGAAATAGTAGCAACAGTGATGAGCAATGCTGCCCTTGATGACTATCTAAAAAAGCATAAAATCAAGGTTTTGCGCTCGGCTGTGGGGGATAAAAATGTGCTTGAAATGATGAAAGCAAAGGGTTCAAACTTTGGCGGCGAACAAAGCGGACATATCGTATTTAGCGACTTTGCTAAAACTGGCGATGGGCTACTAAGTGCGCTTATGGCAAGTGCTTGCCTTATTCGCAGCGGCAAGAAAGCTAGCGAGATTTTTGGAGAAATCAAGCCTTATCCGCAAATTTTGCTAAATTTGGCTATAAATAAAAAGCTGCCTTTAGATGAAATAAAAGGGCTTGGTGCGCTTGAAAAAAGTCTAGCGGAGCTTGGCATTCGCTCACTTTTCCGCTATTCTGGCACTGAGAATTTGCTTCGTCTTTTACTTGAAGGAAAAGACGAAAATCTAGTCAAAAATAAAATGAAAGAGGTTGAAAGCTTCTTTAAATCAGCCTTAAAGTAGTTTTGAATTTTTTAAAAGTGAATTTTTTAAAAAATTCACTTTATATTTGCTTTATTTTCTTAGAAGTAAAATGAACGCCTAAGAGCAAAATAAAACTAAATGCTAGCATAATAGCAGAATAAATATGCGCACTCTCATAGTCCATAATCTCTACTGCTTCGTATATTGCAATACTTGCGACTTTTGTCTCTCCTTTTAATGAACCACCTATCATAAGGACTACGCCAAACTCGCCTAATGTATGCGCAAAGCTGATTACCAGGGCATTTAGTAGATTTGGCTTTATATTTGGCAAAGCGACTTTAAAAAGCGTGGTTAAAGGACTTTTACCAAGGCAATAACTAGCTTCAATTATATTTTTATTAAGCTGTTTAAATCCAGCAAATATCGGTGAAAACATAAAAGGCAAAGAATAAATACAGCTAGCAATGACCAAGGCTGTAAAGTTAAAAACAAGCCGAACGCCAAAAACACTTTCAAAAAACGCTCCAAAAGGCGAATAAGGCGATAAAAAAATGAGAATATAAAAACCAAGCACAGATGGCGGCAAAACTAAGGGCAATGAAATAACCGCTTCAATCACGCTTTTAAAGTAGAATTCTTTTCTACTCATTAAAAAAGCAAGTGGCACACATAGCGCAAATAGTATTATAGTCGTAATCAAAGCAAGTTTTAATGAAAGATAAAAAGGTGTAAAATCCATTTTAAGCCTTTGTTATGCTAAAATCGTTTAAAGATATGAAAATTTCATCGTTTAATGAGAATTCATTTTTCAAAGCGCTTTTTTTTATTTTTTTTATTTCATTTGCGATTTGGATTATTACAAAATCATCTTGGAATTCTAGAATTCTAGCTTTAATATTATCGTTTGAGCTAAAAATTTGCGCGTTTTTACCACTTTTTGTAATTTTGCCATTTTCCATGATAAAAGTGCGCTTTGAAAGCTTGTAAATGTCGCTTAAATCGTGGCTTACTAAAATAATTGTATTTTTAAAAGTAGAGTGAATTTTTAGCAAATAATCTTGTAATCTTGCCTTAATATCGCTATCTAAGGCGCTAAAAGGCTCATCAAGCAATAAAATCTCAGGTCTTCGCATAAGTGCACGAGCTAGTGCTACGCGTTGTTTTTGTCCGCCTGAAAGCATAGAAATAGCGCAATTTTTGTATTTATAAAGGTCGCAAAGATTTAGCAAAAAATCAGCAAAATCAGGCTCATTTTTGGCAAAAAGCAGATTTTTTCGCACATCTAAATTAGCAAAAAGAGCATAATCTTGAAACAAAAAGCCGATATTTCGCTCTTGCGGGGATAAAAATATTTTTTCATTAAAAAATATTTTCTCATCGTTTTTCATGTAACCACGAGCTTTTTCAAGTCCTGCGATAATGCGAAGTAAGCTAGTTTTGCCCGAACCACTTGCGCCAAAAAGAGCGCAAAATTCGCCCTTTGGCACTTCTAATTTAGCATCAATATAAAAATGTTTTGAAAACTCTTTAAAACACGCAATTTCAAACATTTAAAACTCATATCCAAAATTTACTAAAATCTCTTTGCCTTTATCGCTTAAAATGAAATCACAAAATTCTAGCGCCAAAGACTGATTTTTAGAGCTTTTTAGCACTATCATAGCTTGATTTATAGGTGAGTAAAGATTGCTAGGCACTTTTATATAATTTTCATTTTCTTTTAAATGCGACATTTTTGGAGCTTTTAGCAAAGAAAGTGCGCTAAATCCAACATCTGCGGCGCTTAAAGTTTGGCTTAGTGCTTCACTAATTGAGCCTGATTCTATGATTTTGTTTTTAATACTTTCATAAACGCCTGAATTTTTCAAGGCTTCAAGGGCGGCAGCGCCGTATGGAGCTGTTTTTGGGTTTGCGATTACTATGCTTTTTACATTTTTTAGATTTTCAAAACTTAGTTCTTTTTTGTGCGCGCTAATCATTGCTAAAACGCCTTTTGCGTAGATTTTAGGCTCCAAAGCAGCAAAGCCATTTTTTTCTAGAATTCTAGGAAATTTTTCATCAGCTGAGATAAAAATATCATACAAAGCGCCGTTTTGAATCTGCGTGCTTAATTTACCTGATGCGCCTGTGATAATTTGTATTTCATCATTTGGATGAGTTTTTAAAAACTCTTTTTTTAGCTCATCAAGCGCGTAGCTCATATTCGCAGCGGCTGCGATTTTAAGCTCAGCACCAAAGGAAAAAATAGCTAAAATTGCTAAGAAAAATAATTTTTTCATTTTATCATCCTTTTTTTAAAACGCTGGAATTCTAGTTTAAAAATGATATTTTGTCAAAAAAATTATTTTTTTACATTTATATAGCTAAAATTATATCATTTGGATTTATAATCACGCCTATTTCATCATTTACAGCAAGTCTTAAATCCATGGTAACATCATTTGGAATCATTGCTGCTAGCATTTGATTATCGCTTGTAATAGCGCAAATTTCGCTATTTATAGAGCCAATTGAAGCAGAAGTAATCTTTGCTCTAATTAAATTTGGCATAAGAGAGTTTTGAAAATCTTTTTTTAAAACTACGATTTTTGGTGCTTTAAAGATGAAATATACTTCATTTCCTGCTTTTAAATCAAGCTCTTTTTGGCTAGATTTTGTAATACTAGCTTGAAGCTCTTCACCGCTATCTAAAACCCCAAAAACATCGCAGTTTAGCACACCTTCGATGATTTTAGAAATTTTTACCTTTATTTGATTTCTTGCACTTAGTTTTAAGAAAAAATTAGGAATAAATTCTAAATTCATATTTATTGTTTTAGATAAAAAATTATTTTGTGCCAAGTTTAAAATCTCAAATTTTTTAATTAAATTTTTTGAATTTTCTGTGATAAAACTGCCACCATTTTTCTTAGAAATTATAAAATTTTCTTTATTTTTCATCTTATTTATGTTATCCCAAAGATTTTTGTATGAAACACCAAGTTCTTTTGCACTCTTTGTAAGAGAGTTTGTTTTTTCAATGCTCTTTAATAAATTTATAAATTTTTCATCTATAATATCGCCATTATCAAGCGTAAGTTTAAGATTTGCTTGTGCTTTCATAAAAATATCCTTAAAAATATAAAATTTTAATTTATTATAGCATAAATTTAATTTAAAAAAAGAATAAAAAAATGCTAAATTTTTGCTATACTTGTAGCCCAAAAAGGAATGAAATGCGCAATTTTTTGAATTTTCTAACTTTATTTTCTGTGCCATCGCTTATTTTAATATCAGCATTTTTACTCCTGGCACTTTTATTTTTTGCGTTAGGGACGATTTTTATCATTGCTTTTCCTGTGATTTTTATATTATTTTTAAT
Organism: uncultured Campylobacter sp.; assembly: GCA_937875715.1. Taxonomy (GTDB): domain Bacteria; phylum Campylobacterota; class Campylobacteria; order Campylobacterales; family Campylobacteraceae; genus Campylobacter. The sequence continues at coordinate 14,044 of CALEHZ010000227.1, forward strand.
CCTATTATTTACTAAAAAGAAAAGAATAAAAAAACAAAAGTCAAATGATGTAGTAATCGATGTAGAAGTATTGTGAATTTTATAAAATTCAAAAAATTCAGCCTTATTTACTGTTGCGACCTTGAATTTTATAAAATTCAAAAAATTTAATGTTGAATTTTATAAAATTCTAAAAAATTCACTTTGGCTGCAGTTACAAAAGCCCTACTTTTTTATCTTCGCCAAAGGCTGATTTTTGCTCTCTTTTTATCTCATCAATAAAGGTTTGAAGCCTGAAAATTCCATCATCGCTAATAGCAGTTTTAAGTGCTACATTTTTCATCACAAGCACGATGCCAGCGCCACTTAGCTCAAAATTAGCTATTTTTTCTATTTCAAAATCAGGCGCAAATTTTGCCGTTTTTGGCAGCACCTTTTGCCATATTTGAATGCGTTCTTTAAACTCTGGTTTTTTAAACTCAATTTTGTAGTCAAAGCGCCTTGAAAACGCCTTATCAAGGCTATCGGCGAAATTTGTAGTAGCGATTAAAACGCCCTGAAATTTCTCAATTTGTTCTAAGAAAATATTTTGCATTTGATTGTGCATTTTTTCGCTGCCTGAGACGCTAATTTCAGTGCGTGAGCTAAGAAACTGGTCAGCTTCATTTAAAAGCAGCACCGGCTCACTTTTACTTTTAGCACAAATTTCTTTATAGCTATCAAAGATTTTTCGCACATTTTGCTCACTCTCGCCCACATATTTGCTTAAAATTTTTGAACAATCAAAGCTTAAAACCTGCTTTTTAAGACTTTTTGCAAGGCAGTAAGCACTCATTGTTTTTCCAGTGCCAGGCACTCCGTAAAAAAGCACCTTTACATCAATGTTTTTGCGTGGTTTTAGCCCCCAATTAGCAAGACGAGTTTGAACCTTTTTATCAAGCTGTTTTAAGATAGTATCAAGCAGATTTCTAGTTTGTTCGTTTAGCACGACATCGCTTAGATCGCTATTTGGCGTAATTAGCTCAAAAATTTCACTATTTTTTACTATGTTTTCAAGCTTGATTTTTTTAGCTTTTTTAGCCGATTGCGGATGCATAATCTCACTTAAAGTATCCTCAGCAATAAAAAAAGTGCGAGAAACAGACCCAAAAGGTGTTAAAACCTCGTCATACTCGACAACGCCGCTTTCAATCAGTCTTGCGCCATCTTCAAGCAATGAGCGGTTTTTCATCCGCTCCATATCATCCTTGCTAATAAGAGCTAAAAGCGTGGATAAATCACGCAAAGACCCGCCATCACTTTCACCATATTCTTCTTTTAAAAGTGCTAAAAAAATTACTTGTTCTTTGCTATCAAAGTTATTATCTTTAAAAATTTGCTCACAAGGCAGTGGAATTTTACTTAGTTTTAGCTTTGCAGCGATGATTTTTTCAAGGTTTTTGATGTGTTCATTTACCTTGCTTTTTTGGCTGGTGTTAGAACGCTTTAAATACAATTCCACCCTTAAAAACTGATCTTTTAAATACTCCAAATGGTCATTATAAGGCACTTTTGGTGAAGCAAGAGGCTCAAAACCAGCCTCTAATAAATACAAAAAACTCTCGCACAAACTAAGATCAGCTTGTAAAAGTCCAAGCTTGCTAAGCTTTTGTTTTTCTTTGTAAAATGCGTAGCTAGGTGTGATGTAACCAAGCTCAATTAAGCTTTTGATATCACCTAAGGCGTCCAAAAAATCAAGCTTTTTGGTATCATAAATGTGTGAAAGCAGCTCAAAACAGCCGATTTGACTAATGCCTTGTATATACTTTTTTGTGAGATTTTGTAAAATTTTTATCTCATTTGCCGAGCACTCTAAAAGCTCGAAAATTTCGCTAGTTTTTTTATTTTCTAAGAAATCTTTAAGGTATTTCAGGGTTTGTCCTTTTAGCTGCGTAAATTTTTACAAATAATGAATTTTTTAAAAAATTCATTTGGCGCAGTGTTACTAAGCCATAAAATTCAATCTCAGCAGAAAATTCAAAGTGTTAAATTTTATAAAATTCACTGCTTTTTAATTTTGAATTTTTTAAAAAAATTTAGATTTTTTTAGCTGCTTTATTTAGCACCGCACAAAGCTCGATAGCATTTTCTAGCATTGTAGAAATTAGCTCATAATTACACGCTACAAAGGCAAATTTTTCTTTATCTGCTGGTCCAAGCGTTTTATAGTCCTCAACCAAATCAAGCGCATTCGCATCAGCTTGGCTATCAATTATCGATTTTTTCATCTCTTCACTGCTTGGAAATTCATTGCTTATCAAAAAATGTTCGATATTTGCCATCATTTGATTTGCATTTTCAAATAAAGTTTTGATCTGATGAATGCCGGCTAAAACTTCATTTAAAATGTTGTCTTGATGCTCATCAAAGCTTTTTGCATCAGCTGCCTCGATAGTCTGGCTAAGTGCCTTTAAATCACTTGCGCAGGCATTAAACTGCTCACTAATTTCAACTCTAGCAGCTGCTAAAAACGCACTATCGCTAAATAATCTCATAATCGTCCTTTGCGTAAAAATTGCGAAATTATAGCAAAATTATTCTAGATTTTTGGCGATTTTAACGCAATTTGAGATATTTTGTTCATTTGAAATCACAGGTTTACAGATCTCAAATAGCGCAGCTGCCGTGCTTTTGCCGATAGCCACAGCTTGAAAATCATCACGCCAAGTAAAATTAAATAAAAACGCCTCTACATTTTTTGGACTTGTAAAAATAAAAACTGAATTTTTTGGAAATTCTAAATTTTTTGTAATTTTTTTGATAGTATTTTCATAAGCAATTATTTGGCTAAAATTTATATTTGAATTTTCTAAAATACCTTTTATATCGCTTACTTGCTCTTTTGGACTTAGTAAAAGTGTGTGCTGATTTTTTAAATATTTTGTAATTTCTTTGGCAAATTCATTTCCGTGAGAATTTGAAGAAATTCTCACATTTGTAAAGCCAAAATCAAGCGCTGCTTGCGCCGTTTTTTGCCCAATTGCAAAAACCTCTAAACTAGGATTTAGCGCAATTTTATTAAAACTTAATGCCTTTATAGCGTTTTTTGAGCTAATAATTAAAGCAGAAAATTCACTCAAATCTACACTAAAAGGCAGATATTTTATCTCGCATAAATTTAGCCAAAACACGCTTTTATCATCGCTTGGCGTGTTTGAGCATAAATATATCATTTAAAAGCCTTTAATTTTTTTAAGTTCTGGGTCAATTGGCTTTTTATTGCCAGCAGTATCGACGCTAACATAAGTTGCTTGTGCCTCTGTTACCGGCACACAGATGACTTGATGTAGTTTTTTATCAAAGCGCTCAACCATTACTTTTATATCAGTTGTAATCGAAGTGTTGCCCACAGCGATGATTTTAGCGTAAAAACTCACCGCATCGCCTATGAAAACAGGCTGCTTAAAAAGCACTTCTTTCATAGAAATCGTAACCGTTCTCTCAGGCGCCACCTCACGCGCTGCAAGTGCGCCTGCAAGGTCGATTTGGCTAAGTAGCCAGCCGCCAAATATGTTGCCAGCAGGATTTGTGTCCTTTGGCATCGCAATAACCTTTATTTTTGGTTCTCCAAAATCTTTCATTGTCGTCCTTTTTGTAATTTTAAATGGATAATTCTACTTAGTTAAAATAAATGTTTTTTCAATGATTTTTAATATTTTGAATTTTATAAAATTCACTCTTTTTTATAAAATTCAAGTAAGCAATTTTATAAAATTCACTTTTCTTTTGCGATAATTAGTCCGCTAAAAATAATTATAAAAATTCCAAAAAGCACAAAATAATTTGGCAAATTATCGCCTAGCAAGCAGCCGATAATCACGCTAAAAACGATATCCATATATCCTACAGCAGCTGGAATTCCAGCCTTTTTAGTAGCACGGTAAGCCTTTGTCATATAAACTTGGTAAATATAGCCCAAAAGCCCGATTGCAGCGACTAAAAGCCAGCCAAAAGCACTTGGCATGATAAAGTGCGGTAAAGCGTCCCAAAACTCTCCGCCAAGCAAAATCAACGCCATTGGAATCGTGCCAAAGAGCATAAATGATAAAATTATCATATCGCCTGAGTAGTATTTGCGCAGACTTCGCACGCTAGTAAGTGCTAATGCCATGCTAATGCCGCCGCCAAGCCCCACAAGGCTATCAAAAATAGATAAATTAGCACTTGGTCTCATTATAAAAATAATACCAACAAAGCCCAAAATAATCGCAACCCAGCCCATTTTACTAAGTTTTTCTTTTAGTAAAAAAAAGCCTAAAATCGCTATAAAAATCGGTGCTGTTTTTTGAAAGGTAAAAGCCGTGCCAAGCTCGATGTGTGCTACATTATAAAAAAAGCACAAAAGCCCAATTGCACCAATTATTCCACGAAAAATCCACAAAATCGCCGCACCGCCGTGCCCAAAATTTCTGTGTCTATAAAGAGCAAAAAGCACGAAAATTAGCCCAATTGTATTTCTAAAAAGCACGATTTCTACGCTGCTTACTTCATTGGCTAAAAGCTTGCTTGCACCGCCCATCAGGCTAAAACAAAAACAGGCAATTAGCATGTAATAAACGCTTAGATGCCTTAAAATAAAAGAATTATAATTTTTCATAAAATTCGCTTTTAAAAAAAATAAGACGTGATTATAGCACTTTATTTTTAAAATTCCTCAGCAATTGCTCAGTGCTAAAAAATTCAGTCCAATTTTATAAAATTCAAAAAATTCAAAGCCTGAATTTTATAAAATTCAAAGATTTTTTAAAGGACAAAAATGCAAAATACTAAATTTTCTAAAATCGGTTATATTTTATCTATGGCAGGTTCTGCTATCGGGCTTGGGACTGCGTGGAAATTTCCTACAATGGTCGGGCAAAACGGCGGTTTTGCTTTTATTTTGCTTTTTGTTATTTTATCTTTTATAGTAGGAGCGACAGCGTTTTTGGCTGAGGCTGTGCTTGGCAAGCTTGGCAAAACTGACGCAAAAGCTGCTTTAATGGAGCTTGCGCCAACGCACAAAAAGTTTTGGAGCTTAGGCGGATTTTCTTGCTTTACTGGGCTTTTAGTGGTTTCTTTTTATTTGGTAATTGTCGGCTGGCTTTGTTATTATGCGCTTTGTGCGTTTTTTGGCTATGCTGATGATGAAATAGAAGCCAAAATGCTCTTTGAATATCTTTTAAATGAAGATTGGCAAGGACAAGGCGTTAGCTTTTTGATTGTTTTTTATTTTGCTTTTTGGGTTATTTTTAAAGGCATTAAAAACGGAATTGAGCGACTAAATGTATTTTTACTGCCAGCCTTATTTGTTTTATTGCTTGCTATGCTCGTTTATTGCGCATTTTTTGGCAATTTTAGCGCCGCACTTTCTTTTATTTTTACCCCAGATTTTAGCAAGATTTTTGATGCTGATTTAATTTTAAATGCGCTTGGGCTTGCTGTTTGGAGCTGTTCGCTTGGTCTTTGCGTGGTTTATACTTACGCAAATAACACAAGCGAAAATACAAATATTTTTAGCTCTATTTTTTATATAATTTTGTTAAATCTTGCTGTGGGCGTTTTGATGGGGCTTGTGGTTTTTAGCTTTGTGCCTATTAGCAACGCCACGCAAGGCGCTGGGCTGATTTTCATTTCTCTTGCTTCGCTTTTTGGCTCACTTGGGCTTGTGGGGCAGATTTTGGGCTTTGTGTTTTTTGTAGCCTTGATCTTTGCTGGTATTACATCAGCTGTGTCTATGATAGAGCCAAATGTAGTTTTTCTTGAAAATAATTTAAAAATCTCGCGCCAAAAAGCTATTACTTTTATCGCTATTTTTGTCTTTTTGCTTGGCGTTATTTGTATGCTTTCGCATTATGATGAGTATGAAGCTTATCTTAAATTTGGTGGCAAGAGCCTATTTAAGCTAATTGATCTTGGCACCGCAAATATTTTGATGCCGCTTACTGCTTTGTTTTTTAGCATTTTTATTGGCTGGGTAGCACCAAAACAAAAGGTCTTTTCAGTATTTGAAAACTTTGTGTCACGCAAAATAATTTTAGTTTGGTATTTTTTGCTGCGCTTCATCGTGCCTGTGGCGATAATTAGCGTGGGAGTTTATAATTTTATTTGAATTTTATAAAATTCCATAAAATTCAAGCCTGAATTTTATAAAATTCACCCAGTAAGAC
>CALEHZ010000228.1 GCA_937875715.1 uncultured Campylobacter sp.
TTTTTAAAATTATAATTCTTTAATAAATTTTATTCTTTAGGGTTTTATATGAAAATCAAGTATTTTTGGGCTTTACTGCTTTTGACACTATATCTTTGTGCTTTGAATTTTATGCTTTTTTCTTGCGTCATAAAAGGTCTTCAAAACAGCGTAACTCCGGTGCTTTTAGGCACAATCATCTTTATTTGTGTTTTTGGTATTTTTTTTGCTAGCGTTTTGCTTTTTGCGCCGCCTAAAATTTTTAAACTCACAGCTTCCCTTTTTATCATCATTTGCGCACTTTCAAGCTACTTTATGCACAGCTATGGCGTGTTTTTAGACACTGAAATGCTAGCAAATGCCCTAGCTACCGATACAAAAGAAGCATTTAGCTATGTGAATTTACGCTTTTTGCTTTGGATTTTTTTGCTAGCGATTTTGCCACTTTGCCTAGTTTGGATGTTAAAAATCCAATACAGCAAAGGCTTTTTTGCCACACTTTGGCGCAATTTTGCCATAGCTTTTTGTTTGCTTGTCATTGTTTCAGCACTTGTTTATGCAAACTCACAAAGCCTAGTTCCATTTTTTCGTGATAATTCAGATGCTAAAAAGCTGCATTTGCCATTTTATCCGCTAGTTTCTTTGCTTAGGATTGGTGTGGACAAACTTGATGGTGATGAGCCATTTACCGATATTTCAGCAGGTTTTACAAAAGCAGAGCTTACCCCAGAACAAAAGCCACGCTTTTTAATTTTCGTGCTTGGCGAAACAGCAAGAGCTGAGAATTACAGCGCGTTAGGCTATAGCATAAATGATACAAACGCCTACACAAAGCCATTTGTTGCCTCAGGCAATGCGCAATATTTTTCAATGAGCTCGTGTGGGACATCTACGCTACTTAGCGTGCCGTGTATGTTTTCGCATCTTGATAGGCAAAATTATGATGCTAAAGTTCGCGCACAAAATGCCATAGATCTTTTGAGTGCTTACAGCATTCCTTCGCTTTGGTTTGGTAACAACAGCGGTGGCTGTAAAGATGTCTGCCTTTCTGCTAAATTTGGATATTTTAATAAAACTTTTGATGGTGAGCTTTTAGCTATGCTAAAAGAATATATTTCAAAAGCTCTAGGCGAGAGCATGGTATTTTTTCACATTCAAGGCAGTCACGGGCCAACTTATTATCAGCGTTATCCAGATGAGTTTAAGCGCTTTTTGCCTACTTGTGATACCAGTGATTTGGCAAAATGCGATGAGCAAAGCATCGTAAATACATACGACAACACGATTTTATACACAGATTTTTTAATCTCTGAGCTTATAAAAGAGCTTGAAAAAAGAACTGATATTGAAGGCTCTTTAATATATGTAAGTGATCATGGCGAAAGTCTTGGCGAAAATGGTATTTACTTGCACGGGCTGCCTTATGCCATCGCTCCACAGGTGCAAAAAACAGTGCCATTTTTATTTTATTCTACAAATAAAGAAAAAGTCGCCAAAATCAAGCAAAATACAGAATTTAGCCAAGATTTTATCTTTCATACCTTGATTGGATTTTTTGGCATCATAGGCGGAATTTACGATAAAAATCTAGATATTTTTCAAAGATAAGTTTATAAAATTCAAAAAACTGCCGATCTACTATTTTACAAGGCTTATTGCAAGATGAAAGAGCCCTTGTAATAAGCCCTTTTGGGCTGAATTTTATAAAATTCACTTTTTAGCAACATTTTTAAATCTCTTTAAATTTTGGCATATTTCTTAAAAAATTCTTTAAAAAATTCTAAAAATTCAGTTAATTTAAGTGAATTTTATAAAATTTATTGTAAAATCGTCCCTTCAAACTTTTTTAAGGAGTAAAAATGAAAGCTTTAAAACTAAGCTTGGCTGGTGCTTTAGCTATGGGTGCTTTTGCTGCGCTAAATGCTGCGCCGCTTGAAGAGGCAATAAAAGATATCGATGTAAGCGGCTTTGGACGCTATCGATACGATGCCAATCACTACAAATTTGATGAGAATTTCGCTCTTGGCGAGTCAAAATCAAACAACAATTTCCATCGCTTTAC
>CALEHZ010000229.1 GCA_937875715.1 uncultured Campylobacter sp.
TTACTCCAGATGATTTAAGCGGTGAAATTACATTCGACCACGTAACTTACCGCGCTGGTGAACGAGACATACTTAAGGACGTAAGTTTTTCAATCGGTTCTGGTCAAACACTTGGAATTATGGGTGCAACTGGTTCTGGTAAAACTACTGGCTTTATTCTGCCAAACATAAACGAGCGGATGAGGGCAGGGCAGGGCATGCTGATCTACACTTATAAAGAAAACTTTGATGCAATGATAAAGGCCTTGGCGCTAAAAAATAACCGCCTAGATGGTGTCATTGAAATCGGCACTCCGTGGGGGCAAGGTATAAATCTGCTAAAAGAATGCTCACAAGCTGAGCTAAAAACTTGGTTTGATAGCATGAGCAATGAGAGAAGTTATTGGAAAACTTCGTCTTTTTCGCTTTTGGGTAGTGTCATCAGGGCTTTAAATGTGCTTTGCGAACTAAGCATAAAAAATAAAGTAAATGACTATAAAGAAGAAGTAAGTCTAGCAAAAGTGGCTGATTATTGCGATGTAAAAAGCCTCGAAAAATTACACTATGATGTTTTACAATGGCTAAAAATTATAAATGCTCAAAAGTATTTGTTTGAGAGTGAGGAAAAATTCTTTTCGTTAGACGAAGACGCTACAAATAGCTTGGCAGAATCTAGAAAGGAAAAGATGCTAGAAGAATTAAAATATTCTGGCTATGATGATTGCTTTGATAATGATGATAAGACAAGGATAAATGCTGATTTTTTCATACTTGATGAGCTGGTGGAAGCTTATAACGGACTTGAAAACTACTCTGAGCTAGAAAACACTGATGGCGGCTGCGGCAATAGGGCTGTTATGGAGACTTTGGAAAATTATATAAGCTATGCTAAAACGCTTGCTAGCTTAAACAAAGCTGAAATCAGCATGGATGAAATCGTAAATAGCAATAAAATCGTGCTAGTAAATGTGGGCATCATGGGTGAAAATTTAGCAAGGCTTTTTAATATTTGCTTTACAAATAAGCTTATTACTAGGCTTAGAAGCACTAGCGAGCTTGTGCCTTGGACGATTTTTATCGACGAGGCGCATAAAATCATCACAAAAGAGACTATGCCAGAGACTTCTGTGTGTAGAGAAAGCAGTTTTGAATATATAATGTGTGTCCAAAATAAATACTTGCTAGCAAAAGCACTAGGACTTAGAACAAATGAAGAACTAGCGATAATTACACAAAATATCGCTTATCAGCTTAGCTTTTATGACCCTACAAATGTGCTTTGTAGCGAGCTTAATACACATGAGTTTGTTCATCTTGAAGACTCAAAGCTTGCTAAGATTAAGGGCAAAAGTGAGCCGATTTTCATCCAAAAAAATGAGCTAATAGAGGCTCTAAAACTCTTTAATCAAAAGGCAAATATTGCTGATAAAGTGCTATTTAACGCAAGTTTAGAAAATTCTAGCTATGTAAAGGCACTAAATGCGAAAGAAGCCGTTATCTACTATAATGATGGCAGCAAAGTAGAAACTAAAATCATGCTAAAAAGCAAGGTAAATGCAGCAAAAGAAAGAGCAAACGACATAATAAACAAAAAGAAAGGGAAAAAAATATGAATAAGTTTATTTAAAAAACAAAATTTACAAATCTTTGAATTTTATAAAATTCAAAGGTTGAATTTTTTGAATTTTATAAAATTCACTTTTGGCAGCAGTGAATTGCTAGGTTTTATAAAATTGGGCATTTTTTAAAAAATTCACTTTTTTAATTTTATAAATTTACATAATTTTATTATAATATTAAAATAATATTTAGGCATTTTATGGATAAATACAGATGAGTGAATTAGAACTAGCAATGCTAATGTGGCGCAAAATATCAAATAGCAATGATTTGGGGCAAAATAGCTTTGATGAGATTTTTAGCAAAGATATACAAAAAGAACAAATTGCAGAGA
>CALEHZ010000230.1 GCA_937875715.1 uncultured Campylobacter sp.
TTTTGTCGAGTTGTGTACGTGTCCAGTCGAATACAGGCATGAAGTTATAACAAATAACTTTAACACCATGAGCTGCACAGCGTCTTACGTTTTCACAGAAGTTTTCAAGACATCTATCTCTATCTTCATCTCCAAGTTTAATAGATTCTGGAACCGGAACTGATTCAACAACTTCAAATTCAAGTCCATTTTCAAGAGCTTGTTGTCTTACTTTTTCAATACTTTCATGACTCCAAACTTCTCCAGGTTTAACATCATATACAGCAGAAACAACACCAGTCATATTTGGTATTTGTCTAATGTATTGAAGCGGAACTTTATCCTGTTCACCTTGCCAACGAAATGTTAATTTCATAGTTTTTCCCCTTTTTTATTTTGTATATTTTTTTAAATAATCTGCACTTGCTTTAATTGATTTAAATGGGTCATTGTCAATGAAGTTAGCATCTTGTTCAACAACATAATGTTTTACACCAATTTTATTAGCTACATCGAGAACTCCATCCCACCAAATATTACCGTTACCTATTTCTGTCATTGTTTGAGTTACTTTACCATTTTCATCATAATAAGCTTTAATATCCTTTAAATGAAGAATATCTATTCTACCATTTAATTTTTCCATCCAATAACGAACATCAGCTCCTCCATGAGCAACCCAACATGTATCAAGAACGAAAGAAATATTTTCAGGATCTAAATTTTCATATAAGTAATCAAAAATAGTTTTATTGTCATTAATTCTAATAAATTCAAATGAATGATTGTGATATGTAAGTTTATATCCATATTTTGCATATTCTTTAGCTGCATTATTATACGTTTCAATAAACTTCATTAAATTATCATAAGAGTTTCTTGCTTCTCCAGGCATGCCACCAACACCTATATTGGTAGTTCCCCACATTTCATGAATTTTAAGTGTTTCATCAACATTGTTTATGATTTTATTATAATCATAATGTGTACCGATAATTTGAACGCCATTTTTCTTAGCTAATTTGCCAAAAAGTTCAGCATCAACACTATTTCCCGCAGTATGAGCTTCTGTATATCCAAGTGCAGCCATTTTTGCAAATGATTCATCAAGAGATTTTTCATCATTCATACCACTTCTTATAGTCCAAAGTTGTAAACCAAGTTTATTAATCATCTTTTTTCCTCTTTAATATAATATTAATCTTCTTTCTCGCTTAAAGAAAGATTATTTTTAGTCGTAATGTAGTATTTATCGGCAGTTTGAGTGATTTTTGTAACTTGGCTGTTTAAATAAACATCGCAGCTTTTACCGCTTTCATTTTTGGCATTTTGAACAAAGCTAGTAGAAAACGCACCATAATCTACGGTTGTATATTCGCCCTTTTCTACGCCCATGCCTACGACATTTTCAGGTCTGTCGCCGCCACTTAGACCAGCAATTACTCTTGGTTCTATCGTCTTGATTTTTTCTTTATCAAAAAATTCTAAATAAGGATAAATTTCTTTAAATTCTTCGCATCTAGCCTTGATTTTCTCGCATTCTTCGTCGCCTACGCCTATAGCCATTTTTTGCCCATCAAGCATGTATTTGCCAGCAAGTCCGTGCGCAAGTCCGTATTTTACTACCATTTTTGCTTTTTTGCTTACTGTTTTTGCTTTTTCAAATGTGTAGTTTGTCTCTATATCGCCGCAATGTATGGTTTGCGAGTTTGCTGTGGCTTTTGAGTTTAGGGTTGAAAGGCCTTCGTATTTTTCTACGATTGCGATTGATTTGATGTCTGTGTATCTAGCCAAAACATACGCAGCAGCGCATCCGCTGATACCTCCGCCTACGATAATTACATCATAATGTTTTTCTAGCATTAAAACTCCCTGAAAAAATTTTTTTCTAATTATACACGATTTTTCGGCTTAAAAAGAGTTTTTTATGAAATAAAATAAACAAAATTAAAAAATGTTACTTTTTGTTACTTTTATTTATAAAATTCACTCAGCAAAACGAAGTAAAAATTTTATAAAATTCAAAGCAGTGAATTTTATAAAATCCATAAAATTCACATAAAAATGTAAAATTAAAGCAAAAATTATATAAAAATTAGATAAAATGGCACTTTTTTATTGGGTGTAAATTTTATGTCTTTATGTTTTTTTTATATTATTTTTGGTGTTTTTGGGCTTTGTTTGGGCTCTTTTGCTAATGTGCTAATAGCAAGGCTACCAAAGGGGCAAAATATCGCCTTCCCAGCCAGTCACTGCCCAAAGTGTAAAAATACTTTAAAATTTTATCACAATATTCCGCTTATTTCATACTTTATGCTTGGTGGCAAATGCGCATTTTGTAAAAGCAAAATTAGCTTTAAATATCCGCTAATTGAAGCTCTTGGCGCAGTTTTAGGTATTTTTGCTTTTTATTTGAGCACAAAAAATACCTTAGGCACACTTACGAACGCAGAGCTTATAAGCGCTGTTTTTTTGGTGCTTTGCTTTATATTTTTGCTAGCCCTTAGCGCCATTGATTTTAAATATAACGCAGTGCCTGAGAGCCTGCTTATTTTTGCTTATATTTTTGCTATTATTGCGACATTTTCTAGCTTTGATGCACTTTTTAGCTATGAGTCGCCTTTGGTAATTTCTCTTATTTTTATGGGCGCAATTTTTATCATAAAATCAGCACTTAGTGCCTGGATAAACCGCAAAAAAAGCACAGAAATAATTGAGAGTATGGGCGAGGCTGATGTGATTATTTTTGGCATTATCGGCGCACTTTGTGGCGTAAAACTGGGCTTTTATGCTATTATGCTAGCTTGCGGATTGCAGCTTATTTTACATTTTATTTTGCGCAAAAAATCAAAAGAAGCGCCCTTTATTCCAGCTCTTTTTATGGGACTTTTAGGCATTTTAACAGCGCAAAGATTTGGATTTTTTTATGTTTGATAGAGCAAATAAATACTATTTTAAGAATTTTATTGATAATTTTATCACGCTTTTTATCACGCTTTTTATCATAGTTTCAGTGATATTTTTCATAAACATCGCAAGGGTTACTAGCTATGTAGAAATCACCTTTTTAGAGCTTTTTAAACTTTATAGTTTTTTGCTGCCGCAAATCTTGCTTTTTACGCTGCCAATTAGCTTTTTTGTCTCGCTTACGATCAGCGTTTTTAAGCTCTCAAAAGAAAATGAAAGCATAGTAATTTTTAATCTTGGCAAAAATCCAAAGCAAATTGCCGGATTTTTTCTTATTATAAGCGTAGCTCTTAGCTTTTTGCTGCTTTTAAATGCTTTGATTTTGATGCCTTATATGCAAAATTTAAACGCAAAATTCATAGAATACAAAAAAACAAAATTCAGCCTAAACATACGTCCAGGCGAGTTTGGGCAGACTTTTGGATATTGGTATGTTTTTGCAGGTGCTAGCGATACAAAGCTAGAATACGATAATTTCGTGCTTTACAATCCTATTATAGATGGCGAAAGGCTCGTTTTAGCAAGTGGTGGCAGGGTTCAAAATATAAATGGAGCGCTTTCACTGGTGCTTGATAGTGGTGAATTTTATGACATCTCGCCACTTAAATGGCGTGTGGGTGAGTATGAAAAAATGGTGATTACAAGCTCAATTGCTGCTAACGATAGCGGAGAGTTTAGCCTAAAATCACATCTAAAATCGCTAATAACTGATAAAGAAAAACATAAAGATTTTAGTATTTACACGCTTATTGCGCTCTTTCCGCTTGCTAGCGTGCTTTTTGCCTTTTGTCTTGGTTTTGTGGTGTATAGATTTGAGGCAAAGACGCCTTATGCTGGCGTTTTTATGGTATTATTTGCGTATTTTGCGCTCATTTTAGCACTTGCAAATAAGCCGTTTATCGCAATTCCGTTAGTATTTTTGCTCTGTTTTATCTCAAGCATAATTAGCTTTAAATTAAAAGTTCTTAACAAATTTTAATGAAAATAGCGATATTTTACAGCTACAATGGCGCTAAATTTTGCGGGTCTCAAACACAGCCAAACGCAAAAGCAGTCGAAGATAGCTTAAATCTTGCTTTAAGAAAAGTTGGTATTTTTGAAAACGCGATCTCATCATCTCGCACGGACGCTCTTGTACATGCTTTGTGTCAAGTAAGCTGCACGCATTGTGGCGATTTTTGGGATTTAAATAAGCTTAAAAATGAGTTAAACCGCCACCTACCTTTTAGCATAAGAGTTTTTAAGATTTTAAAAGTGCTTGAGAATTTTCATCCAAGATATAGTGCAAAAGCACGCAGCTACCGCTATTTGCTAGCTCACGGCAAAGCAAATCCATTTTTAGCAGATTTTGTGTATTTTTGCCCCAAACCTGATATAAAAAGGCTTAATTTTGCTTTAAGCTTGTTTAAAGGCACACATGATTTTAGCGGATTTTACAAGCTTGGAAGCAATGAAAAAAGTCCGCTTCGCACGATTTTTTCAGCACGCGCAAGACAATTTTATTTTAAAAATGACTGCTTTAGTATGATAATTTTTAAGGCAAATGGCTTTTTGCGCTCGCAAGTTCGGCTGATGGTAGCAAACGCACTGCTAGCCGCAGCTAGCGAGCAAAAGCTACATGATTTAGAAAAAATACTGAAATTTTCTAAGGCTGAATTTTTTGAAAAATTCAATGAAAATAAAAGTGAATTTTATAAAAAAATCCCTACAAAAATCCCAGCACCAGCACAGGGTTTGTATTTAAAAAAGATTTTTTATTAAATAAAAATCAGGCGATAAACTTCATCTTATTTATACTTTGTTAATTGCTTTGTGTTAGAATTTGGCTCATTTCATTAAAAAAAAGGAGACAAAATGGCACAAATTGGTGTAGTTTTTGGAAGTAATGATGGAACAGGCGCAGCAAGCGTGGCTGCAAAATACATAGCAGACAAGCTTGGTGCTGATATAATAAACGCTACAGAGCTAGAAAATACTTTTATTTCTAGCCACGAAAAGCTAATTTTTGTAGCTAGCACACACAAAGTTGGTGCGCTA
>CALEHZ010000231.1 GCA_937875715.1 uncultured Campylobacter sp.
AGCAGATATCTGGGCTTGTGGTTGATAAAAAAGAGTTAAATTATGAACTTCATTTAAGCGAAGAAGAAAAAACTCTTACACGAAATTATGCTGTAGATCAAGCTGTGGAAGTAATCCGCAATCGCTTGGATTTATTTGGTCTAGCTGAACCAACTGTAGCAAAGCAAGGCAAGGACAATATCTTAGTAGAACTTCCTGGTATTAAAACAGCTGCTGATGAAAAACGTGCGCTTGATCTAATAGAAAAAGCAGCACACTTAGAGCTGATGGCTTTGGACGAAGATCGTCAAAATATGGCAAATACAATCTCACCAAGAGATGCAGCCGCATATGGCGATGTAGTGTATGAAGATGCTAAAAATCCAGCCCAAAAGTATCTCATAAAAGAACTAGCCGTGCTTGATGGCTCAATGCTAACTGATGCTAAGGTCGCCTTTGATCCACAAACTAATCAGCCTATAATAAACTTTAGTCTAAACGCAGAAGGTGCTAGAATTTTTGGTGATTTTACCGGAGCAAATGTGGGCAAACGCCTAGCGATCGTGCTTGATAAAAAGGTGTATTCAGCACCTGTAATAAATGAGCGCATTGGTGGCGGAAGCGGACAAATAAGTGGCGGATTTAGCGTAGATGAAGCACATAATGTTGCCATAGCACTTCGTTCTGGCGCACTTTTAGCCCCTGTAAAAATGCTAGAAAAACGCTCAGTCGGCCCAAGCCTTGGAAGCGATAGCATAAAGCAAAGCATGATAGCGCTGATTTCTGGTTCTGTTTTAGTTGTGCTTTGTATGGTGTTTGTTTATGGACTAGCTGGAGTTGTAGCAAATATCGCACTTGTGGTAAATATCTTGCTACTAATTGCGATTATGGCGATGTTTGGAGCGACTCTTACATTGCCTGGAATGGCTGGAATCGTGCTAACTATCGGTATGGCAGTCGATGCAAATGTAATCATAAATGAGCGGATTCGTGAGCTTTTAAAAGCGGGCGCAAGTATAAAATCAAGCATAGAAAAAGGCTATGAAAACGCAATGAGTGCGATAATTGACTCTAATCTAACGACACTTATAACATCTGTGGCTTTATACGCTTATGGCACAGGACCGATTAAAGGCTTTGCTGTTACGATTAGCATAGGCATTGTCGCATCTATGATAACTGCGATTTTAGGCACTCATGGCATGTTTGAGATTTTAGCTGATAAAATTCAAAAATCAGGCAAAATAGGGCTTTGGTTTGGCTACAA
>CALEHZ010000232.1 GCA_937875715.1 uncultured Campylobacter sp.
ATTACTGCTCTCAATTTTTATATTCAAATCATCCTTAGGATCAGCAACACTCTCTTTTGGAGGTTCTTCAAAATCTTCAACCATCATAAGCTTATTTGTCTGCGGTTCTATGCCTTCTTCACCTTTATATCGCATTTTACGCTCACTATCTATTTCATAAGGCGTAAAATGCCCTGCCCCATAAAGACAAAGCCCAATAGCGCATGAATACGCAGGATCTTTGTATCTCTCATTTAGCCCATCAAGGTCATTTGGACGAGCTATGCGAACTGGCATTCTATCAAATACAGAGCTAGCTACTTCCCTAATACTTTCTAGCTTTGTCATTCCACCTGTTAAAATCACGCCAGCATTTATCAAATGTGCATATTCTGATCTGCTTAGCATTTCAGCTAGAAGCCTTAAAGTTTCATCAACTCTAGCAAAAATCACTTGAATTATCGTATCTATGCTAATATCACGACTTTGAGTCTCATCACCGATGTCAGGCAATGAAATAATCAAGCTTCCTTCTCTTTTTAATGCACCTACTTTTAATTTTACTTCTTCAGCCTTTGAAATAGGTGTATGTAAAACGCTAGATAAATCAGTAGTAATCGAAGCTGAACCAACGCCCAAAAAGTCATTATATCTAAGAGAATTTCCAGAATGAACTACAAGATTACAAGTAGCGCCGCCCATATCAATTAGCACAGCGCCAAGCTGTCTTTCATCATCATTTAGTGTTGAAATTGAACTTGCATAACCACAAAGCACAATATTATCAGCTTTTAATCCAGCTTTTTCAATAGCTTTTCTTAGATTTACCACAGAGGCTCTATTTGCAGTAATTATCTGTGCTTCCACCTCTAGACGTGCTCCACTCATACCAAGTGGATCTTCGATATTATCTTGCTCATCAAGCTTAAAATTATAAGGCAGCACATGGATAGCCTCATACTCATATTCAAGCTTTGCTCTATAGCACAGATCTTGCATAAGTCTTTCAATTTGATTTAAATTTACTTCTTTATCTGGGATATTTATTACAGATTTTGCATCTAGGCTTTTTATATCTTTTCCGCTAATTGAAACCACGACTTTATCATACTTTGTCCCAGCAATGCGAAGCACATCATTTACAGCAGTGCTAATCGAACTAGCAGCAAGTTCTATATTTGTAATAGCACCTTTTTTAAGACCCTTTGATTCTGCACAGCTAATAGCGATGATTGTTACATCGCCACTAGCATTGACCTCTGCCATTGCAGCACAGACCTTAACAGAACCTATATCAATTCCTAAAATTTTAGCAGACACACTCTTACCTTTTATTTATAATATCTTTGAATTTTATAACGCTTTGAAAGTGAGCTAAGCAAGCCACTTTCAAGCTCCGAACTTTTTAAATTTTTTGCGTTATTATCTATCATGTCTTGAAAAATAGATAATTTTTCTTTATCAAAAAGCTTTTGTGCGCTTATTTCATAAATCACAGCTTTATTATCAAAAATCATATATCCATCTTTATTTGTGCTAGAAAAAATCTTTTGCCTTAAAGCATTTGAATTTTCTGGGTTTAAACCTAAAATTGCGTTATCATCGCTTATAGAAACACTGATGTTTTCATTTAAGTCAGTTTTGTTTGCCAAGGCATCTTTAGCTAATTTTTCTAAATTTTCTCTTTGCTTAACTGCAAGCAATGAATTTTTTACCTCTTCTTTAGCTTCTTCATAGCTTTTTGGCTGCGGAGCAATGATATTTTCAAGCCTAATTATAGCAAAGCCGCCATTATATTCCATAGGCTTTAAAGTATCGCCAACACTAGCTTTTTTAATCTCATCAAGATTTAAGCCCTTAGTATCATCAGCACTAATTTGAATTTTTTGACTTGTGCTTTTCTGACCTTTTTTTACTTTTACATACTCTTCAAGTGCTGTTTTTTTGGCTAGTTTTAAAGCATAGTCAGCCAAGACTGCCACCTTTGCTTTCTCAAAATCTAAAATCTTATCCTCGCCATCTCTATAATCGCCTCTATTTTCTTCATAAAACGCCTGTAACTCGGCATCTGTAGCATTTACTTCATTTGCCTTTACAAAATCATAACTAAGATCAAACTTTTGAGTAGTTAAATATAAATCCTTGCTTTTTTCCCAGCTTGTTTTTATCTCATCATCGCTTACTTGCACGTCATTTGCTGTGATTACTTTAGCTTTTATATCATCACTCATAAACATCGTGCTAGCCAAAATCTCACTACCAAGTGGGTCTGCTTTTAGCCCAGTAGCCGCACTAAGCTTACTTAGCAGCAGAGTATCCTTTAGCTCATTTTCATAATTTGTAGGATTAGTTCTAAGCGATTTTAAGGCATTTTCATAAAGATTTACATCAAATTTACCATCCTTTTGAAAACTTGGTGTTTTTACAAGCTCTTTGATAACTTCATCATTATTTACGCCAAGTCCTAGGTCTTTGGCAAAATTTAAAAGCAAAGCTTCTTGCACCAAAGCTTGTAAAGAAGCCTCTTCAAGCCCGATTTGACTAGCTTCTTCTTTGCTTAAATTTCTGCCGGCTGCATTTGAATAAAAAGCGTGAAGCCTAGAATACATATTTTCAAACTTCAAAAAGGTGATATCGATCTCACCTACTTTTGCCACAGAAGTTGCACGAGATTTGTTAAAATCATACGCTCCCCAGCCAACAAATCCAGCTCCCACAAAGGCTATCGTGCTAACCCAAATGGTAACAACAAGATATTTTTTGTGCTTTTGCATCCAAGTTATCATAAATTATTATCCTTAATAAAATAAAAAATCGGCAGAGCGTTTGCTCTGTCGATTTTTTATTTTATGAAATCTTCTATTAATCCAGCGGTAATTATGATCTGCTCTTCTCTGTCTATTGTGGGCACGCCGTCACCGGACTGCATACCGTAATCTCCAAAGAATGAATGACAACCGCCGGCTATGACATATTCAACGGTGTCGGGCGGGAGCTTGGAAAAGTTCTCGGAATATCTTTCGGTGTTCATCACCTCGTCCTCACTGCCGTAAACTGAAAGAAATGCAGTGTCGGCGTCGGTGAAATCTTCGGTTACGTACGAGCCTAAAAG
>CALEHZ010000233.1 GCA_937875715.1 uncultured Campylobacter sp.
GCAGTCTTCTGGCAGAGCGTCAGGTTGTATGGGCTCATCTGGACCAAGTTCTATAAATCCAACTACAAATAAAGCGTATGGATTATCATTTCCAATAATAACAGTTAGAGACATGGTCCAAGTACAAAAAGCTCTTATTGACAGTCTCGGTATCACAAAGTTGCATGCTCTAGTCGGAGGTTCCCTTGGAGGTATGCTT
This sequence comes from uncultured Campylobacter sp., assembly GCA_937875715.1. Taxonomy (GTDB): domain Bacteria; phylum Campylobacterota; class Campylobacteria; order Campylobacterales; family Campylobacteraceae; genus Campylobacter. Next base: position 200 of record CALEHZ010000233.1, read on the forward strand.
GTTCTTGAATGGAACAGACTCTATCCAGATACAGTTGCAAACTCAATTGTAATTGCTAGTTCTTATCGAACATCAAGTCAGATTTTAGCATTCTACGAAGTTGGTCGTAACGCAATTTTGGCAGATCCAGCATTTAATGGAGGAGATTATTATTGTGGGACATCTCCTGCAAGAGGTCTAACTATCGCTAGAATGATTGCTCACATTACATACTTGTCAAAAGATTCTATCGAAAGTAAGTTTGGACGAGACATAAAAGATAAAATCCTAGATACAGACTTAATGTATGGACAATTTGGTAAAATGTTTCAAATCGAAAGTTATCTCAGATATCAAGGTCGTAAATTTGTTGAAAGATTTGATGCAAATAGTTATCTGTACATTACAAAAGCGATGGATATGTATGACATTACAAAAGGCAGTAACAACTTAACAGAAGTTGTAAGTGATTTCAAAAGTCGCTTTTTAATAATCTCATTCACAAGCGATTGGCATTTTAGTCCTAAAGAAAGTCTGGAAGTTGTAAACGCTCTAACTAGACGAAAAAAAGAAGTTACATATTTAAATATAGAATCTCATTATGGACACGACTCATTTTTGCTAGACAATCCAAGTCAAAAAAAAGCAATATCAAACTTTTTACATTGTGCAGATAAAATGGCAAATTTTCAAAAGGAACAAAAATGAAAATAAAATTACTTTTTAGCGCAGGACTTTTGGCTCTTGCTTTTGGCAGTGCAGAAGCAAAAGTAGATGTAAATATCAACATCGGCGGCTTTAGTGGCGGTTATAGCGGCGGGTATTATGATGGCTACTATGATGGATATCGTGGCGGCTATGGCGATAGATACTATGATAGGTATTATGATAGATATTACGGCGGTCCACGCAGCACAATAATCATCGCTCCACCGCCACGTAAGCCACCTCATTACAAGCCACCACGCCCAAAACCGCCGCACAAAAGACCACCACGTCGCTAAAGCTGAATTTTCTGGCTTTTTGCTTTTTAAAGCCAATTTTAAAAAATTCAACTGAATTTTATAAAATTCACTTTTATAGTTTTAAAAAATTCAAGCTGAATTTTATAAAATTCAAACTTATTCTAATTGAATTTTATAAAAATTAAATTTTATAATACCCTTTATACCATTTCATAAAATTCTCTACGCCAGTGGCTATATCTACTTTTGGTGCATATCCTAAAAGCTTTAAAGCAGAGCAATCAGCGTGCGTGGCTGGCACATCGCCTGCTTGGAGTGGGAGCATATTTTTTTCTATTTGCTTGCCTAAGTATTTTTCAATCGCAGCGATGTAATCAAGCAGCTTTGCTGGCTTTGTGCGCCCGATATTGTAAATGCGGTAAGGTGCGCTTGAAATAGCTGGATTTGGCTCTATGGCGTTAAAATCAGCACTTGGCGAGGCTGGGTTTTGCACGCAAAGCATGATTCCATCAATGATATCATCAATGTAAGTAAAATCTCTTTGCATATCGCCGTAGTTATAAACATCGATTTTACCGCCTTCAAAGCCAGCTTTGGCAAACTTAAATAGTGCCATATCAGGTCTGCCCCAAGGCCCATAAACAGTAAAAAATCTTAGCCCAGTTGTAGGCAGATTAAATAAATGCGAATAGCTGTGTGCCATCATTTCATTAGCTTTTTTGCTGGCTGCATAAAGGCTAATTGGATGTTCGGTGCTATTATTTTCGCTAAAAGGCAGGTTTTTATTTAGCCCATAAACTGAGCTAGAACTAGCATATACTAGGTTTTGCACGCTATTATGACGGCAGCATTCTAAGATATTATTAAAGCCTTCTATGTTGCTTTTAATATAGCTTTTTGGGCATTCTAGGCTGTATCTTACGCCAGCTTGGGCGGCTAGATTTACCACAATTTGTGGCTTGAATTTTCTAAAAACTTCTTTTAAGCCCTCTTCATCACATAAATCAAGCTTTATAAAACTAAGGTTTTCAAGCTTGCTGGAAATAGCGATTTTAGCACTATCTGCGCTATCTTTATCAAAGCCAAGCTCATTTAGTCTTGCGTATTTTAAGCTAATGTCGTAGTAATCATTTATGCTATCAAGCCCAAGCACGCTATATCCAAGATGCGCTAGCCTAAGACTAAGGTGAAAGCCGATAAATCCAGCTGTTCCTGTAACTAAAATATTCATTTTTTTTCCTTTTTATTAAATTTTTATAAAATTCAAAAGTGAATTTTATAAAATTCAAGCAGTTCTTAACACTATGCTAAATGAATTTTATAAAATTCACCCCGCGGCATTGCAAAAAATTCAAGCCGAAATTTCTACAATCTTGCCTTTTTCAAGGCGGATTTTTTTATCGCAACGCTCTGTAGTGCTTAGGCGGTGAGCGATGATTAAAAGTGTTTTATTTTGGGCGACATTATAGATTTCGTCCATGATTTTTGCCTCTGTTTCATCATCTAGCGCACTAGTAGCCTCATCAAGCACCAAGATTTCAGGGTCGTTATACAGCGCTCTTGCTATGCCAATGCGCTGCTTTTGACCGCCGCTAAGCTGAATTCCGCCCTCGCCGACAAGAGTTTGAGCGCCATTTTTGCCCTTTAAAAACTCCCAAATATTTGCTTGTTTTAAGCACTTTTCTACCTTTTGTTTGTCTATTTCATAGCCAAAAGCGACATTTTCTTCAACACTGCCATCAAAAAGATAAATGCTTTGTGGAATATAGCCGATTTTTGCGCGCCAAGAGCAGATATTAGTATCATTTAGCTCAGTATCATCAATGAAAATTTTGCCATCTTTGGCTTTGTAAATTCCAATAATTATATCAACTAAGGTGCTTTTGCCGCTACCACTCTCGCCAATAAATGCGATTTTCTCGCCCTTTTTGATTTCTAAGCTTAGATTTTCAAACACAGGTTTTTTATACTCATAATTAAAGTTTAAATTTTCTAGCCTAATATTTTTAGCACAATCAAGCTTTTGGTGTCCTTCAAAAGCTGGTTGATATTGTAGCTCTTTATAGACAATATCAAGCGATCTGCTGTAAAAGACGATATTATTGTAATTGCTAAGAATTCTATTTAGTGCTGGAAGCATGCGATAAAGTGCTAGAGCATACATAGAAATTATCGGTAGCACCGCACTAGCGTCATTGTATTTTAAAAGAGTATAAAGCACGATAGCGATTAAAACGCTAAGCCCAATCGTCTCAAGTATATTTCGTGGCAGCTGTGAAATCGTGGAATTTACGATATTTGCTTGCGCCATTTGCGAGCTTGCTTTGATAAATTTTTCCTTCATTTGCTCTTCGTTTTGCATAAGCTTAATTAGCTTAAAATTACCAAAGGTTTCATTTAGAATTTTATAAAATTTACTAAAAGCAGATGAGCGAATTCTGCCTTGTTCTTTGATTTTATTTGTTAGAATTTTCATTATCAAATACACTTTGATGCCCAAAAATAGGGTCAAAACCAAGGTCATTTTGACATTTACAAAAAGCAGCAAAATATACAAAAGCAAAATCGTAAAGCCTTCTGAGAAAAGCTGCAAGAAGTTTTGCAAATACACGCTTGTCGTAAAGGCTTCTTGGGTTATGATTTTGCTCATTTCGCCGCTATTTCTGCGTACAAAGCGCTTGTAGGGCAAATAAGCATAATTGCTAAATAATTTTAGCGCAAAAAGGTGAAAACGCCCAAAAGCAAAGCGGTTTAGCAAATATGCATAAAACATCGTATAAATCGCACGAAAAATGTAAAAAACGATCAAAGCCACGCCAAAAACTACGATAAATGAGTTCGTGCTTTTAAAGCTAAAAAACTCATAAATCTTGGCTGCGTAATGATTTGTGCTGATTAAATCAGGGTTTGTAGCCAGGCTAATAAAAGGCATAATCGCTGAAATGCCGATAGTCTCAATAAAAGAAAGCCCCACGCTAAGCACAAAAAGTATGGCTAAAAAAATCTTATCTTTTTTTGAAGTTAGGGCTTTTAGCTTGCCGATGCTTATCATTTTTTACCTTTTTTTGTTTTGGTGAATTTTATAGAATTTTAGAAAATTCATAGTAAATTAAGCTCAAATTCACTGCTGCAACAGCTGAATTTTCTAAAAAAGCTGAATTTTTTAGAAAATTCAGCTGTTGC
>CALEHZ010000234.1 GCA_937875715.1 uncultured Campylobacter sp.
ACATTTATAGCACTAAAATCGAAGCTTTCTATATTTTTAACTTTGGCAAATCCAGCTTGTTTTAGCAATGTTGCCTTAGCACGATTATCTCTAAAATCACTTTCACATTTTAAAATATTTGCTAAAAACTCTTTATAAGTAAGCTTACTTTTTATAGCTTTTTTACTTTCATTTTCAAAAAATTCTAAAATTCCTTTTAATTTTAAGCTCTGACAATGATTTATTATGATAGAATTCATCATAGGGCTGCTCCTAGTAGTGTTTCATAATCGCTTACGGTTGTGAAATAACTAATATCAATTTGTGGTAGAGGCGATATTGTAGTAGTCCTTTTATTTTTTATCTCAATTGGCTTTACTTCTTCATAAAATTTATTTAGATACTTTGCTTCATCTTTTAGTAAATCAAACGGCTTAGCTTTTAAAGTGCTGTGCACTCTAGAATTTGCTATGTGTAGCCACTTTGAGATATGAGAGTTTAAAAGCTCTTTATTTATTTCTATGCCACTATTTTTTAGGGCTGATTTAAGTGGCTCATAGAAGTTATTTTTTAGATAATGATTAAATCTTTCTATCTTACCCTTTGTCTTAGGTCTAAAAGGCTTGCAAAGCTTAGGGATAAATAAGCCTTTGCTAAAATCTAAAAACTCTTTATTAAAGCTGTGATTATTTATGCCGTATTTATTTCTTTGTATAACTACGCTTTTTAGATTATCATAAAGTATAGTCTGCGGCACTCCACCAAAGTAAGAAAAAGCTTTTATGTGACACTCTTGCCAAGTGCTTTGTCTCATATTGTCTGTAATACATACAAATGCAGCTCTGCTATAGCCTAAAACCATTACAAAGGCATAAAGTGGATTTTTACCACTTTTTAGCACAGTCCAATCAACTTGTGCTTGTTTGCCTGGCTTTGTCTCAAATCTAATTATAGGCTCATCTTGTTTTAGATTATTTCTTAGCGTGCTAAGATATGTTTGAAGTATGCGAAGCTTACCAGTATAGCCATACTCTATAATCTCTCTAAAAATTACAGAGCTTGGAATTTGCTTTGGCAAGCTTTCTTCATAACGCTTTTTAATGTAAGACTTATATGGGTCTAGGATGGAATTATATTTGCGTTTTTTATATGGTTCTAGGCTTTCTTGTTTTAAACGCTTTGAGATAGTTCTCCTATTAAATCCCGTTATCCTTGAAATTTCTCTTATGCTCTTGCCTTGCTTATGTAGTGTGTGTATCATTATAAACCCCTCATATGTTAGCATTTATATTTACACCTCCTTTTTTATGCTAAATTTTTTACTAATAATAGCATTTTTAAGTGGTGCATTTTTGCTAAACACTAGTGGCGCATTTTAGCAAAACATTTGACAATTATATCGTGTCTTGGCTTTGTTTGTTTTACTTTGTATCCCATAGAATACGACTACATAATGCTTTGGTTGCTTTGGTTATTTTTCTATTAGATAGATTTTTTATATTCCAAAATATAAAAAAATATAACCAAAGTAACCAAAGCATTATATAATAAAGTTTTAGTATAACCAAAGTATTAAATACTGGTGTAATATATAGAATTATTCTTATCTCCCCTATAAGTTTTGTATAATTTACCTAACCCCATAGCTATTTTATCACGCATAGACTTTGCGGTGCAACCTACTTGCTCATAGACTTTGCTTTGTATTTTATCGCCATCTTCTAAAAATTCTCTAACTTTAAAGCAGATATCAGGTAAGATTACCCTTAAGGCTTCAATTTTATCGCATTCTCTAAATTCTTTTTGTTTTAGATTAGCATAAAATACTTTTTCATCCACATCCCAGCAGCTGCGTGAGCTCTCACAAACAAGTCTAAAATAAAACTCATCTTTCATATCTTTTTGTTTGTCAGTGCCTTTTAGCAGATTTTCTACAAAAAACATATTATCAGCACTTGCTCTTATATCTTCTGCTCCACTAAATATCCTTGCGTCACTTTTAGTAGAATGATGTAAAGCGATAATAGTGACTCCAAGCTCTCTAAGTTTTTCAAGTTTTTCCATAAAAGCTTTTACAGGTTGAGTATCTTTTAAATCAGCTGATATGAAATTTCGTAAGCTATCTAGCACTATTACATAGTTTTTTAGCCTCTCTGGTTCAACGCATAGTAATCTATCTATGACATTAGATTTTATTTCAAATGCTTTCTTTCTGCCTATGTGTATAAAATTTTTATACATATTTTTTAACTCCTTAAAGCCACGCTGTTCAGCAGTTTTCATTGAATTATCCATATCTATATAAAGAAATATTTTATCTTGTCTAAAAAGTAGTAAAGACACAATAAGCGAGAGTGCAAAATAGCTCTTACCTTGTTTTGATGGTGCGTAAATTATTGTAATAGCGTTCATTTCAATAGTCTCAGGTATAAGCCAGTCATCAATGATTATATCAAAATCATCATCAGTAGAATCAAAATCTTTATGAAATGCTGCTTCTAACGGATAAAATTTTGCTATAATATCGGTGTGTGTTTTTTGTCCCGCTGCTAGCGGGGCGACTTCTTTTTGATTTGTCATTTTTTTCCTTTATCTTTCGTATGCATTTGTGGTTTGTTTTTCATCTTTTTGGCGTATTTGCTCTTGTGTTATGCTCTTTTCAAACTTGCGAAGATCTGCAAGTTCATCTATATCGGTGCGAGATTTATCTAATTCATAAGTCGTATATAATGCGTTGCCATTGCTATCTCTTAATAGTCTGCCAGTGCCATCCATTTGATAACTTCTAGTAAAATAAATAGCTTTAAAGCCTTTATCTTTTGACTGAAATTTTAGATTTTTGTTATCTATAATAATGCTTTCATACAAGCCTTTCTCATTTACACTATTCATTACTACAAAACTTTTTGTGCCATTATTCGCAATATTTTCAAACTCTGCTATGACTTCACTTTTAGCTCTTTTTGGATGTTTCATCATTTCAATTTGCTCTTTTAGGGCAGAATTTTCTGCTAACAATCTCTCTTTATTTACTTTTTGTGTCTCAAACTCGGCTTTTAGTGCTGTTATTTCTTTATTTAGCTCAGCTTTGCTTAGCTCGTGAGCCTTTATTTTTTCTTTTAGTTCTTTTATTTCTTGTTCTAGCTTTGCGTAATCAGCCCTATTTGCCCCATTTTGCTTTAACTGCTCTCTTAATTCTTTATTTATCTGCGTTAAATCCTTTATTTTAGCCTCTGCCCTTTCGTCCATTGCCTTTTTTGCGGCGTATTGTCTGTGACTTAAGCCTTTCGGAGCTTTTTGCCCTAGTGCTTTATAATCCTTGCCACGCTCCATTTTTAGCTCATCAGCTACTAGCGTTTGTAGCTCTTTGCCCATCTTATACCAATCTTTTTTCTTGTAGCAATAAATGCCATCTTTATTCAAAGTAAAAAACTCAATATGAGCATGTAGATTTAAATCTAGCGTTTTACTGCCATCATCATTATTTATAAAATGCCCTTCATCTCTGTGGATCGCACATTGAATTACTTGAAGTCCGTATTTTTGTTCTATTTTTTTGGCCACTCTTTCTATATCAGCTAATGAGTGTTCTTCGTTTATATTTACCACAGCAGAAACCCTAAGCTTTTCATCTTTTACTTGAATTTTCTGCTTAGTTCTATCGTAGTAATTTTGCCTAGCTTCATTTAAAAGATCACAGAATTTTTGCTCAGCTTCTTTTGTGGAACAAGAATATTCATTAAAATCTTGTAAGCTTTCAATAGCGTTATTAGGCATATCGGCTCTTGTATTGTGATCAAATTGATTTGATACAAAATGTCTAAAACCACAATTTGCTTTTGCTATCTTAGTGACTATTTTATAACCCCTATTTTGATGAGCTAAATTTACACGCCTAACCCAAAACTCAAAATCATCTAAAACCTTAGCACCCATTTTAACCCTTTTTAATAAGTCTTTTTTCGTATGCCCTTGTGGCTAGAAAAAAGATCAAAAATATTTCTTTACTTTGTAAAGGGATATTTATTGAGCTCAATAATACCCCTAATTTTCGCTAAAGCTCAAATTAGAAGTACCATTATCGCAAAGCACTTCGCCACAAGGGCTAGTGCTTTGATTGCTAGAAAAAATACTTTTTAATTCGCTTTCATATTTAGATATTTTTTCATCAAGTGCTTTGAGTTCTTTTTGATGAGTGTTTTCAAGTTTTTCTAGGTCTTTTTGGTGTTGAAATATTAAAGTATCCTTTTTATGTGTAAGCTCACTTATTTTTCTGCTTTTTTTATTTGCTTGTCTTGCTAGTTCGTTATAGTTTTGATTTGTCATTTTTTATCCTTTGAATTTTTGCCACGCCAAAGGACTAATTCTTTTGTGGTGTATTTTCATCACGCTTTGCTCTTAGCCATTGTTCTATATCAGAAGCGATATATAAAATTCTCTTGCCAATTGCGATATAAGGTAAAGGATTTTTATCTTTTGCTTGATTTTTTCTCATACGCATACGAGATTGTGTGGATAGTGTGATGCCGAACTTATTTTGTAAGTCTTGCGGTGTGTAGTAGCCTTGTTCTATGCTGAATTCTTGTAGCATAATTCACTCCTTTTAAAAATATTTGGAGAGAATTATAGGTATTTTTTATAAATTCATTTTAAATGAAATTATAAAAAATAATAAAAAATGAATTATTAGAATTAATTTTTATTTGTAATTTGAGCTTTTAATTTGGTTATTTCCTCTTTTAAGGCATGATTTTCTAATAGTAACTCCAATGTTTTAAGCAATGATGGATTTATTTTGTCTTTTATAATAGCATTTGCCAAGCCTCCTTCTGTATAGCCTATACGCTCTGCTAGTTCTTTATTTGTAATTTTTAGTGTCATTGTAGCTTTTTTAATAGGGTTATATAATTCTCTATAAAGTTTTCTTATGTTTGCTTTTGTGAAAGGCACTCTTTTATAAAGTGGCAATTTTTCATTAAACATGCCACGCTCATAGCAATGATTGATATATTCATCATACTTGTTAAAATCTGCTCCTATTTTTTCTAATTCCTCGTCTATTATGATTTTTTGCTGATCTGTCACTTTATCTCCTTTTTTTGTGTATTATACTAAAATAAAGGTTCAATATCATTTAAAAAATCGCCATACCATTGCATTAGTTTTATTTTTTGTTCTATTGTGGCTCTTTTTCTTTCATAAGTAGAGATGATATTATCTTTTTCTTTGTGAGCTAGACATTCTTCTATAATTTTTTCACCTATGCCCTTTTTTAAAAGTTCAGCCTCATTTATAGAGCAAAATGTCTTAAATGTAGATCTAAATCCGTGTGATGTAACCAAGTCTTTATATTTATCCCTATGCCCTAAATCTTGTAAGCCGTTGGTTATACTTTGTGCACTTAAATGCCCACTTTTGCTATCTATACTAGGAAATACAAATTTAGAATTCGCACTTAATAGCTTTTGTTCTTTTAGTATCTTTATAGCATAAGAATTTAGTGCTATGGTGTGTGTAGCTGTTTTTATTTTCATTTCTTTTGATTTTATAGTCCAAATACCATTTTCAAGGTCTATATCTTCCCATTTTGCCTCAGCTGTATTTGCTGGACGATTTGCAGTAAGTATTTGTATATACATAGCTCGTTTTGTAGCAAGATGTGAACAATCAGCCTTTAAGTCCCTTATAAAATCTCTTAAAAGCTCAGTATCAGTTATGGCTTTGTGTCTATTATCAATGCCATTTATCAAATTATATTTTTTTTGACTCATAAATTCATCGCCTAGCCCTTCACTTGGGTCTTGATCTATATATCTATCCTTTTTAGCTATAGCAAATACCTTGTGTAAATAGCCTATCATGCGATGTTTTGTGCCAAGTGATAGATTTATGGCTTTTAACACTTCTAAAAGATCTGAGTATTTTATATCTTTTGCATTCTTATTTTCAAAACTAGGAAATAAATGTTTTAAAATCCCCAAATCACGCTTATAAGATGAATCAGACAAGCCTTTAAGCTCTTTTTTGTTATTTAGATAAGTCATTACAAGATTTTTAAAAAGGTATTTATCGTTTTTACCCCTAATAGTAGCTATATCCTTACCACTATTATGTTCTTTTAGCATTATATTGGCATCACGCCTTGCTTCTGCTACGCTATAAATGCCTTCTCTAAATTCTTTTAATTTTATGTGTTTAGTTTTGCCATTATCATCTACTCTTACACAAAAACGCTTAATGCCACTTGGATTAACCCAAATATAAAGCTCTTTTGGATTGCCAACTGATTTAATATATCTATTAGTTTTGGCTTTTAACAATCTAATGTCTTTATCAAGCAAGTTTGCTTTTGAG
>CALEHZ010000235.1 GCA_937875715.1 uncultured Campylobacter sp.
CTTTTTCAAGCCCTTTTATAATGGCATCTACGCCACTTTTTACGCCCTGCGCCTTGCTTTTTTCAAAGCCTTTAAAAATATAATTCTTAGCAATACTTCCATTAAACACACTAGGAAGTTTTGGCGCATTTTTGCCTGCCATTAGGCTAGTATCTATGTAGTCATTATAGAGCGAAACGCCCAAAACTACGGCGTTTTCGTTATTTTCTAGCGCTCTTTCTGCTATGTTTTTGATCTTTTCATCGCTCGTAGAGGTCGCGATTATTAGCTCCTTGCCAGTTAGCTTTTTTAGCTTGGCTGAGACTGATTCTATGAAGTTTTGTTCGTTTGCGCTTAGCCACGAGGCATTGTCTCTACTGCTGCGAAAGTCCTCAATCAGTCCATTTATGCTTATTTTGTATTCGTTGGCGATTTCTTTTACTATTTGGCTATATCCAGCCATTATGCCTTTATCCCACTCATTTTTTTTAAGGTATGGTATTATGTAAGTATCCTGTATCCGCCCCACTTTTCCATCAGGCAAAAAGCCCTCTACACCGTGTCCTGTGGCTATGCGAAGCTTTCTTTCTTTAAGCGAGAGCAGAAACAAAACTCCATTTTGCTTAGTTTTATCGCCTATGCCGTAGGCGTTAAAGACCTTTATAGCATAGTCTTCTAGTGCTTCGCCTTCTAAGCTTGGTATTGTGATTACCACGACTTGCGCTCCGCTTAGTTTGTTTAATTCTGCGCTGATTTTGCTTATATAGCTTATGGTTTCGCTGCCAAGTAGCTTTGCGCTATCATTTACATAGATATTTGCGCTTTTTGGCAGCACTTCCAAACTAGCTAAAAAGCTACAAAAAAGTAGCAAAAGAAAAAATATTTTTTTCATTTTTAAGCCTTTTTAGTTTTTGAATTTTTTAAAAAATTCACTCAGCTGGGTGTTTTAAAAAATTCACAGGCTGAATTTTTTAAAATCCATAAAATTCAAAACCTTAAAATCCCAAAAATTATAGAATTTTTATACTCTTTTATTTTACAAACGCTCACAAGCTCTTTTTTCACCAAGCTCGCAAGCCTTTTTATAATACTCATTAGCCTTGTTTTTATCAATTATTTTAAGATAATTTTCTTTAACGAGATAAGCCTTTAAAGTCTTGCTAGCGTATTCTACGGCTTTGTTTAATTCCTCATCATCGCCACCATAAATAAGCACAAGACGCGCCGTGATTTAACGCACAACCCTTGCTAAGTGCCTCTATTGATTCATCCATTTCTAATGCACTGGTTTTTAGTGAATAAAGCTCCGTTGCTATTTCATAACAAGCCTTGGTGTGACCTTTATCGCAAGCGATATTCATAAAATATATATCTTCATCAAGGCTATCAAGTGCTGAATCATTTGCTATTTTACACGGCTCTATAGCCTTTTTACACCCTTCCAAACTACCATCATTACAGCTTTTAGAGTAAAGCTCACAAGCACCCTCATAGTCCTTTTTTGCCACAAGCTCCTGGGCCTTGCTAAAATCAGCGTTAGCACTTAAAGC
>CALEHZ010000236.1 GCA_937875715.1 uncultured Campylobacter sp.
CTGCTTATCCATGCCGCGAGAGAGCCTTCGCCTCGGTATGTAAAAGTGTCTATCTTCTCGAAAACCTTTATGAATGTTTCCTGAAGCAAATCTCTCGCATCTTCCTGATTATCACTGTATCTCAGACAAAGCGCAAAGACCCTTGCTGCATATTTGCTATACAGCTCATCTTCTGCTTGCCTATTTCGTTCGGAGCAAAGCGTGGCAAGGCGTTGCTCGTCGATATGGATTACCAAGATTAATCTTCCATTACACCTGCAGGTGCTATAACAAACGAGCCTTTCACACCATAATTTACCTCGAGGTCAAACTGAAAGTACGGAGAAGACTCTTCCGCAGTCACAATATCATGGTATAGGGAAACTGAATATTTGCCCTTCCCATAATACGGAATGTCGTAAGAAACATCGTGCTGGCGGATACCATTAGCATCCATCCTGTTTTCCTTCTCATGAATATGTATGCTACCATCTTTTCCATCATGCACGAGAACACCTATCTTGTCAGAAGCAGCGTTACACGTCATGTTTTTGTGTAAGTCATGCAAAATGTACTCTCCGTGCTTCCCCTTGTTTATAGAGTATTCAAAGGTCTCAGGCATACCGACACCCACGTCCAATGGATTGTCAACAACGTTCGTTGCCCAATAGAAAAGAGGCTTACTGTTTTCTATTAAATGAGCCATAGGGTCATCGGGACCATCTTCCGAATTGCATGAAGCAAAGGCAAACGCCATTAGCGCGATTACGAATAAGTTTCTCATATTGTAATTAATGTTGTTTTTACCCAATAGGGGTATTCTGGATTAATGTCTTTGCTATTATAAACACATGAAAATCGAAAATAAGAAACAATTATCATCAAGATACCCATAATCATTAACAAAAAACCATATAATAAAATTTTTTATTGTATTCTAAAATCACAGCTTTTTGCTTTTTAAACTTAGGCAAACGTACAGCTTTTATATTTTTTGCAAGATCAAAAGTCTGCGTAAAGCTAAACTCGCTGTGGTTTTGCATATTTTTAAACTCAATGTCTATGCCAAGCTGAGCCGATATTTTTAAGACAAAATTAAGTTTTTTGTAGCGCAATAATTTTTCTTTATTTTTTAATATTTTAATGAGCAGTCCGTTTTGCAAATCAGGCAAAAGCTTATTTGCTCTTGCTAAAAATCTGTATTTGACGCTATTTTCATCGATTTTTAGATGCGTAACATCAGCTGTGATAGTCGCACCAGAAATCTCACCTAGCATAAACTCAATTAGCGCAAAAAAAATAGGGCAGGTGTAAGTGTGGTTAATTTGTATATTTCGCGGTGTTTTGGGATTAAAAATCAAGCAAACTGCGTTGTTTTTCTCGCTGGCTTTGCTGTGAATTAGCGAAAAATACAAGTTTAGAGCCGAGCAAATATCGATTTCGTGCCTACTTCTTTCTGTTATCATTGTGTCGATTTTTCGGTGTTTTACAAGCTCTTTGACGTTATAATTCTTTTTTGTGTATCTATTTATGTGTAAAAAACTAAAGAGAAAAAACACGCTAAGCAGACCGATAATCACTATAAAAATCTCTAAAATCCACTCATTGCTTTGCATATCATAATCAAAGCTAGCTTCTTGTAATTCTTCTAAGCTTTCACAAATGGCAAGGCTAGTAAAAGCACATAAAAGCAATAATTTTTTCATCTTTTTCCTTTTTGAATTTTATAAAATTCAGTTTTGAATTTTATAAAACAATTTTATAAAATTCAGCTTTTTTTATACTTTAAATTATCAACATTTCATCTAAATTATCAACATTTCATCTAAATTATCAACATCGCATCGCCATAGCTAAAAAATCTATATTTTTTGCTAATTGCTATTTTATAAATCTCAAGCGTTTTCTCAAGCCCAATGAAGCTAGCAACTAGCATTATTAGCGTGCTTTTTGGCAAGTGAAAATTTGTAAGCAGAAAATTCACTCTACTAGGCGGATTATTTGGATGCAAAAACAAATCACACGCACCTTCACTATTGCTGGTTCGCACGAAATATTCAGCAGTTCTTGCCACAGTCGTGCCAACTGCTAAAAGCGGCTCATCGCTATTTATGATTTTAGCAGCATTTTGGCTGATGCTAAAAAATTCACTATGAATTTTATGATCCATTATATTTTCGCACTCCACGCCTTTAAAAGTGCCGGCTCCCACATGCAGCGTGATATACTCTATTTCGTGCTTTGTGCTTAGTTTGCTTATCATTTCATCATCAAAATGAAGGCTGGCAGTTGGTGCAGCCACCGCACCAAAATATTTAGCAAACACGCTTTGATACCAGTGTTCGTCATTTTTATTATCATCACGCTTTATATAGGGCGGCAGCGGAATATGCCCAACACTTTCTAAAATATCAAAAAGCTCATTAGTTTCAAGCTCACGTTCATTTTGCGTGATTTTTAGCACTCTGCTGCCATCATCATTTAGTGCGGTAACTTCGCCCTTTAAGCCATTTTCAAAGCTTAAAATCGTCCCAACTTTCACGCTGCCTTTTATAAAAGCGCTAAAAAAGCTATTGCCAAGCGGCTGATTTAATAGCATTTCAATCTTGCCGCCACTTTCTTTTTGCCCATAAATGCGTGCTTTAACGACTTTTGTATCATTAAAAATAATAGCGCAAGGAGGCAAAACTCCAGCCAAATCGCCAAATTTTAAGTGCGAAATTTCATCATTTTTTCTATTAAAAACCAGCAAATTCGCCCTACTTCGTGGCATAATCGGCTCTTTTGCGATTAGCTCAGGCGGTAAGTTATAATCATAGCTTGAAAGCTTTAAAATATCGTTATTCATCATCTTTTTTTACTATATCGCCTTGCTCGTCATTTTCGTCATCGTCATCATCGTTTTGTAATTCTTTATCAGCTGGATTTACTAATTTTGCTATGTAGATTGAAAGCACATAAAGTAGCACCAAAGGCGCTGCTAGCATAATCTGGCTAAAAATATCAGGCGGCGTCATCACGGCAGCAAAGATGAAAATTCCCACCACCGCATAGCGAAAAAATCCTTTTAAACTAGCATCTGTAATAAGCCCGATTTTTGCTAAGAAAAAAGTTACCACAGGCAGTTCAAAACTAAGCCCAAAGGCAAAGACTAACTTGCTAAAAAAGCCCACAAACTCGCCTATGCTTGGCATTGCCAAAAATAGCTCGCCACCAAAGGCGATTAAAAAGCGAAGTCCTGTTGGAAGCACGAAATAGTAGCAAAACGCAGCCCCTAAAAAAAACATCACAGTAGCACTGAGCACAAAAGGCAGCACGAATTTTTTCTCATCGTCATAAAGACCAGGTGCCACAAAAAGCCAAAACTGCCAAAAAACAACCGGCATCGAGACCAAAAGCCCAGCGATAAAAGCCACCTTCATCGCCGTAAAAAAGGGCTCGGTGACTTCTTTAAAAATGATTGAGCTATTATCTGGCAAGGCAAGCTTAAGCGGAGCTGAAATAAAAGCCAAAATCTCTTGCCAAAAGCCAAAACAAGCGATCACACAGACTATTAAAGCGACAACTGAGATAAAAAGTCTTTTTCTAAGTTCAATTAAATGCGGTTTTAAATCTTCAAACATTTTGTGTTTGCCCTTTATCGCTATTTTTAATGCTTGAATCTGCAAGTAAATCATTGCCAGATTTTAATTTATCCAAGGCTGAATTTTCTGCCTTTTCATCTGCTGAATTTTTTAAATTTTGCTCTTCTTGTTCTGCTTGATTTGCTTGTGAATTTTTTGAAATTTGTGCTTTTTCATAGGCTTGTGCGCTAGTGCCTGGCATTTGGTTTGCTGTTTTTGGAGCGTTTAAATCAACTGCATTTTTAAGCTCAGAGCCAAAATCACTCACACCTTTTTTAAGCTCGTCAAGTTCTTCAAAAGTAAGTTTTTTTCGCACATTTTCACCCACACCTGTCATGCTATCTTTTAGCTTTGCAGCATCTGCTTTTAGCTCTGCGATGCGAACTTCTTGCTCAAAATTGCTTTTTGCAGAATTGATTTGTGCTTTAAAATATTTAAAGAATTTTGCGAATTTTACAAGTGCTTCTGGCAGCTTATCAGGCCCTAAAACAAGCACCGCAACCACCAAAATAACGATAATTTCAGGCAAACTCATACCAAACATTTACGCCCTTTAAAAAATTTATAAAATAAAAATTTTGTGATTTTAGCGAATTTTCTTTTCTTTTTTGCTTAAATTTTGCGCCTAGTTTTTTAAAAAATTCATCTTTGAATTTTTTAAAAAAGCTCGCATGCAAGCTCATCAGCAAGTAAAAAATTCTCATTATAAATGCGATTATTTCTCTCTTTTAGTTTTTTTTCTTTTAGCAAAATTTCTAGCATATTTTTATTTTTTATGTAGTTTTTATTTACACCGATTTTAGAACGCAGCCCCAAAAATACACGCTCAA
>CALEHZ010000237.1 GCA_937875715.1 uncultured Campylobacter sp.
CTGCTTTATCCTTAGCAATTTTTAATGAAATAGCAAAAAACAAAGTAGCTTCACTTATTCCAAATATAAAAGAAGAAAATAAGCATTATGTAAATGAATATTTTGATGTTTTGGATGTAAAAGATGATGTTTACTCACAAATGTTTCCAAATATGGGGAAAAATGCTGAGTTTGTAAATGATTTGTATTTTAGAATGCCTGCACTAAAAGAAGCACTAGCTCACGCAAACGCAGGCGGCAAAACATATATGTATAATTTTGGCAAAGTAAGCCAAAAAAGCCCGTGGCTAGGTGCTTCGCATACAAGCGATTTAAATTATACTTTTTATAATTTAGATGAAACTACTAATTACACAGCAGATTTAGACGAATTTGTAGGCAAAATAGATGAAAATCTTGCTAAAAAAATGGTAACTATGTGGGCGAATTTTGCTAGAAATGGCGATCCTAGTTTGCCTGATTTTACTTGGGTGCCATTTGATGCTACAAATCAAGCCACAATGGTAGTAGATGCAAATGGCAATCTATCTATGCAAAATCACTTTAAAGCCGCACAAAATGAGCTTTTAAACAAAACTGGCTTAAAGTATGATTATATGGATACTTTAAGCAATGATTTTGCTGCTGATATGGCGCTGCTTGGCATAATAGATTGAAAATTTGTGAATTTTATAAAATTCATAAATTTTAGAAAATTCAAAATCCGCCAGTATTTTAGAAAATTCAAAAAATTCAAAACTGAATTTTTTAAAAAATGTGTAAATTTTACTCAGTTTTAAAAAATTCATTTTTATTTATATAATTTTTTTATTCTAATTGATTTTTTTTGGCTAGAATTCGCAGCAGTTTAAGGAGAAAAAATGAGTTCAAACAGAGTTTTAAACGCAGATTTTGCTAGTAAAATAATGAGTGCCAAGCAGGCTGCCCAGCTTATTCCAAATGGCGCTATGGTAGGCGTAAGCGGCTTTGTGGGCGCAGGAGCTTGCATAGACGTGCCAGTTGCGATTGCTAAAATGGCAGAAAATTTTCACGCGCAAGGCAAGGAATATAAAATCGGCATTTTAAGCGGTGCTTCTACTGACCCGCTGCTTGATGGTGAGCTTGCTAAAGCTGATGCTGCTAGCTTTAGATCACCTTTTATGACAGATCGTGACATGCGAAGCTCGATAAATACAAACAAAACTGAGTATATAGATGTTCATCTTAGCACCCTAGCGCAGCATGTAGAGGCTGGATTTTATGGGCAGATGGACTTTGCGATTGTGGAGATTTTAGGCATTAAAGAAGATGGCTCGCTCATTCCTTCAACTTCAATTGGTAACAACCAAAACTGGCTAAACTACGCTAAAAAGGTGATTTTAGAAGTAAATAGCTATCAGCCAGAGGCTTTAGAGGGCATTCACGATGTAGTAGCGCTTGAAAAGCCGCCTTTTAGAAAACCAGTAAATATTACTCGTCCAAGTGATAGAATAGGCACTCCTTATCTAAAAGTAGACCCAGCAAAAGTCGTAGCTGTCGTGCTTACAGAGAGTCATGATAGAGTAAATAGCTTTACTCCACTTGATGAGGTCTCAATCGCAATCGGCGATAATGTAGTGAAGTTTTTACAAGGCGAAGAAGAGGCTGGCAGGCTGCCAAAAGGCACACTTTTGCCACTTCAATCAGGCATTGGAAATGTAGCAAACGCCGTGCTAGCAGGCTTAGAGCGTGCTGGATATAAGGGACTTTCTTGCTACACTGAGGTGATCCAAGATGGGCTTTTAGCGCTGATTAAATCAGGCGTGGTAACAGAGGTTAGCTCAGCTTCGCTCTCGCTAAGTCCTGAGGCGATAGAGGATTTTAGAGCAAATATTGAATTTTATAAAAAGCACATTGTGCTTCGTCCGCAAGAGATTTCAAACAGCCCAGAAGTGATCCGCCGCCTTGGAGTAATCGGCATGAACGGCATGCTAGAAGCTGACATTTACGGCAATGTAAATAGCACAAACACCATGGGCACACAAATGATGAACGGCATCGGCGGCAGCGGCGATTTTGCTAGAAATGGATATATTTCTATTTTTGTTACGCCTAGCACGGCAAAAGGCGGTGCGATCAGTGCTATCGTGCCTTTTGTGGCTCACATAGACCACACAGAGCACGATACTATGGTGATTGCCACAGAATACGGCTACGCTGATTTACGCGGCAAAAGCCCAAGGCAAAGAGCCGCTGAAATGATAAAAATCGCCCACCCAGACTACAGGCCGATGCTACAAGCCTACTTTGATGAGGCACTAAAGGGCGAAAACGGCAAGAGCGCTGGACATACGCCACATATTTTAAGCAAGGCTCTAAGCTGGCATGATAAATACAACAAAACAGGAAGTATGAAATAATCAGCTTTTTAGAAAATTCAGCTTTGAATTTTCTAAAACTTTTTTGAATTTTATGAAATTTTTTGAATTTTATAAAATTCAGGCTTGAATTTTATAAAACTTTTGGCATAATGGTCAAAAACGGGTGCTAAATTTTTCGTTTTTGACCTTATCTT
>CALEHZ010000238.1 GCA_937875715.1 uncultured Campylobacter sp.
AAGCCTTGGATATCTCCACTGATGGCAAAGATCTCATTTATGTTGTATCTAGCGCCCAAAACGCCACCAGTAGTACCAAGTCCAAGATATGGCTGTACGCTAGGCAAATCCTCGCCTAAAGCAGCGGTAGCCAAAGTCGCACAGCAGCAAGTAGCTGCTAGAATTTTTTTCATTGTTTATCCTTTAAAAGTAATGTAAATTTTCTAAAAAATAGAAAATCCATCCGAATTTTACCCCCCCCCCCCCTTAAAATTTGCTTAATTTTTTAAAATTTAACTTGAAATTTTAAAGAATTTTATGAAACTGGATTGAATTTTATGGAATTTAGGGCTAAATTTTCTGAATTTTTGAATTTTATAAAATCTTAGAAAATTCAAACTCGCTGCGGTTTTAGAAAATTCACCCAAAAGGATAAATTTACTTACATGCTGCTCATTAGCTTTTTGATATTTTTAGAATTATCTTCTATTAAATGAACCTCTAAAAAGCGCTCGTCTATGAAAACGCCGTTTAAATCCTGTGGCACCAGTGTCCACATCGCACCGCTGCCAGGGTCTACTAAAAACCAGCCGATCGGCCCTGAGCTTACTAAATTGCCAAGTCCGTAGTGTCCGCTAAACTCGCTTTTGACTTCGACATTTTTGGCTACAAAGCCTTCTTTTAAAAAGCGGATTTGGTAGTTTTTGCCC
Source organism: uncultured Campylobacter sp. (assembly GCA_937875715.1). GTDB lineage: Bacteria > Campylobacterota > Campylobacteria > Campylobacterales > Campylobacteraceae > Campylobacter. The sequence goes on from CALEHZ010000238.1 coordinate 690, forward strand.
TCAAAAAAATCTTGTCTTTTTGGCAAAGATACTCTATATGGTGTTTTACCGCTAGCGATGATTTTGTTTTCTTTTGTGTCGATGATTTGGACTACTGCGTTGCTTGGGACTGAGCGAAGCTGAAATTCTTCTGCTTTTTCTTTTAAATTTAATGTGCCGCAACCTGCTAAGAGTAAAGCAGCAGCGCCTAGAAAAACTGAATTTTTTAGCATTTTAAACCCTTTAAAAATTATTTTTAAGAATTTGCGCATTATAACCAAAAATTGCTTTATTTTATAAAATTCATAAAATTCACAGCCCAAATTTTATAAAATTCGCAAGAAGTTTTAAAGCAAGGGGCGAATATGAACGAATCTAAGGGCATAAAAGAGCTTATTAAAGCACTTGAAGGACTTAAGGATAATAAAAAGCTTTACATCCAAACGCACAATTTCCCAGACCCTGATGCTATAGCCTGCGCTTTTGGGCTTGGTAGCTTGCTTAAAAGCTTTGGGATAAAATCTACTTTATGTAGCGTGGGGCAAATCGATAGAATCAGCGCTGCACGGATGATTTCGTCATTTGGTATAGAGCTTTTTGAGTATGATGATATTAAAGACAATATGAGCGAAGATGATTATATAATCTGCGTAGATAGCCAAAAAAACGCCGGAAATATCACAGATTTAAAAGGCGATGAAATCGCTTGTATTGACCATCATCCCACGTTTAAGCAGGTAGAGTATAAATACAAAGATGTTCGCATTGTAGGCGCTTGTTCTACTCTTATAGCACAGTATTTTTTTGATGCTAAAATCACGCCTAGCGCTGATGTGGCGACTGCTTTGCTTTATGGTATGAAAATGGACACAATGCAATTTAGCCGTGGCGTAACGCCACTAGATATTGAAATGTTTGGGTTTTTGATGCCGCTTTGTGATGCTAAAAAGCTAAAAACATTAGAGACAAACAGCATTGAATTTAATGATTTAAAAGCTTATGGCGCAGCGATTGAAAATATTCATCTTTTGGGCACAAACGGCTTTGCGCAGATTCCTTTTGCCTGTCCTGATGGGCTAATTGGCGCGATATCTGATTTTATTTTAGCGCTTGAAGAAGTTGATGTGGCGGTGGTTTATTCCATTAGAGATGGTGGGATAAAGCTCTCTGTGCGCTCAGAGCGAGATGATGTGGATGCTGGAGAGCTAGCTAGAAGCTCTTTAAAAGGGCTTGGAAATGGTGGCGGACATGCTACGATGGCTGGCGGTTTCGTGCCGATTTCTAATATTCTAGCTCATCTTGGCACAGACTTTGATAGCCTAATAGAAGAAAGATTTATGAGCACAATTTTGCGTATGAAACAAGCAGCCTCGCTTTAGATTTTAAAAAATTCAAGCTTGAATTTTTTAAAATTTTTACTTCTTTTTTAAATTTTGCTTCTTTTAAAATTTTACTTCGTTTCTCTGGCTGAATTTTTTGAATTTTTTATAAAATTCAGCCTTTTGAATTTTATAAAATTTACTTATAAGAGCGGATAAAACGCAATAATTGCGACACCAATTGCGTTAAATTTTTGTTTATAATTCTGGGCTTTATCTTACACAAAGGAGAAAATATGAAAGCTTTAAAGCTTAGTTTGGCTGCTGTGTGCGCTGCTGGCGCATTTGCTAGCTTGAATGCTGCGCCTTTAGAAGAGGCGATAAAAGACATTGATGTAAGCGGATTTGCTAGATATCGCTATGATATCAGCCGCTACGAAATGGGCGAGGTTTTAGGTGGCGAGCGTGATAAAAGCGGATCAACATCATTCCATCGCTTCACACTTGATGTAAATTTCAAAGCCACATTAGATGATAATTTCTTCTCATTCATCTCTACAAGATATAACACAAGAGATACATCATATGCTGGCAAAAATCACGGCATCACAAATAACCGTGGTGGCTTAGATGCGATGAACGGCTGGGGTGATTCTGGTTGGGGTGGCCCAAAAGCTGACAGCCTTAGCATTCGCCAATATTATGTAGGATTTACAGGCATTGCTGATACTGTAGTTTTGGTAGGTCGCTTCCCGCTAGATACATACTTTGATTATGATGTAGTGGGCACTGGTATTAAGATCATAAATAATAGCATCACAGGTCTTACACTTGCAGCATTTGCAGTTGATAATATCGAAAACAACGACGATACAACAGATTTAAAAATGGCAAATGGCGAGTATGTGCTACAAAACAACCTTTATGGCTTAGCAGCTGTTGGTTCATGGGATTGGTTTAGCGCACAAGCTTGGTTTGCTCACCTTCAAAATGTAGCTAGCCTTTGGGCAGTAGAACTTGGTGCAAACTACGCAATAAATGATGATGTAAGCATTCGCGGTAAGCTTCAAGTGGCTGGTTCATCACCTACTGGCAACTTTAAAAATGACTGGAGAAAAGCTGGCACAACTGTAAAAGGCTCAACTTTCTTAGGCGTAACAGCAGGACTTAGCGCATATGGCTTTGATGCTGATCTTGGCTATGCTCACTATGGTAAAAAAGATGCGCTTACATTTAATACAATCCAATACACAGGTCACTTGGTGCTAGCTGGCGAAAACTTGCTAGGATATACTGAGTCTGGATATAGCGGCCAAGTAGGCGGCTCAAATGGTGCTCACAGCGTATTTATGGCGAAAGCCAAATATACATTTGATAAATTCTGGGTTGGTGCTGATTATGTATATGACAAAGCAAAAGGTTCATGGGATACCTTTGGCATCGGCGGCGGCGAATATAAAAAAGGTCAAGAAATCGTAGCTAGAGTGGGCTATAAATATAGCGACAAGATGGAGTTTAGAGCTTGGCACTCATGGGAAACTAAAAAATACGAAGATGTTTGGGGTAACGGATATAAAAATAAATGGAATTACTTCCGCTTTGATGCTACTTACACATTCTAGTAGTTCATTTTATCCTCCAAGAGCTTCTTAAAAGCTTAAAATTCGGCTATTGCTTGCAAATGAAAGAGCCGGCAAGCAAAGCTGAATTTTTTAAAATCCATAAAATTCAAAGCTGAATTTTTTAAAAAATTCAATTTCGCTGCAGTAAATAAAATCCATAAAATTCAAAGCTGAATTTTTTAAAAATATCTTCTAAATAAGTATAGCAAAAGTAGCAAAACACAGGTGGCAAGAGCGCAGATAAAAAAGCCTTCTTTTGCTCCAAACTCGCTAGCTAAAAAGCCAGCCAGCCACGCACCAAACGGAGTGGAGCCTAAGAAAAATAAACTATACACGCTCATCACTCGCCCACGATATAAATTAGGCGAAAACAGCTGCAAACACGAATTTATCGCATTTAACGTTTTGATAAAACTAAAGCCGACCAAAATCAGCATAAGCGCAACCCACCAAAAATTCGTCCAAAGCCCCACACAAAAGAGCCAAAATGCGCAAGCAAAAGGTCCATAATAAATAGTTTTTAGACTAAGTTTTTTTTGCATAGCAGAGACAAAGGCACCACAAAGTGCGCCAATGCCGATAAATGCCATCAAATAGCCAAAATCGCCATCATTGCCACCAAGCTCAAAACGCACAAGCGCCGAGACACTCACAGAATAATTTGGTATCAAAGTAGCAAAAATTAGCAAAATCAAAAGCGGCATGAGTAGAATTTTATGATTTTTGATGTATGAAAGCACTGATTTTATCGCTTTGATTATGCTGCTTGAATTTTCTGTTTTAATGCTTTTGTGCGTGTGAATAAAAAATAAACTCACAAAAATTGCAATAAAAGAAAGGGTATTAAACAAAAAACAAGCCCCAAGCCCCAAAGTAGCCATAACAAGCCCAGCTAAACTTGGTCCAGCGATACGAGAGAGGCTAACGCTCATAGAGTTTAGCGCAACAGCATTTGGCACGAGTGATTTTTCATTTACAAGCTCGTATATAAAGCTGTGGCGAGTGGGGCTATCTAGGCAGTTAAAAATCCCAGTGGCAAAAGCAAGAGAAAGCACCAAAACATAAGTGGCAAAATCAAAAAATACACTAAGTGCAAAAAGTAGCGAAACTATGCACTGACCACTTTGTGTGATGTATAAAATGAGCTTTTTATCCCAGTTATCTACAATCACGCCAGAAAAGAGTGAAAACAGCATAATTGGCACAAACTGAGCCGCACTAACAAGCCCAACAAGCATAGGATTATTTGTAATAATTAGCGCCAGCCAAGGCTGAGCGATATTTTGCATCCAAGTGCCACTTTGAGAAATACTGAGCCCAAGCCAGTAAATAAAAAAATTGCGATTTTTTAGCGCTTTAAAAGGATTTGAAAATTCTTTTGCCATATTTTTACTTTTTTGCTAAAATTTTAAGTAAAATACTAGCAAAAAAAGAGTTAAAAAATGGAAAAATTCGCAAAAAGAATCATCCCTTGCCTTGATGTAAAAGAAGGCAGAGTAGTAAAAGGCACGAATTTCGTGGGCTTAAAAGACGCTGGCGACCCAGTAGAAATCGCTAAAAGATATAATGATGAAGGCGCCGATGAGCTTTGTTTTTTAGACATCACAGCAAGCCACGAAGAGCGAGATACCATCGTTCATATAGTAGAAAAAGTAGCTAAAACATTGTTTATCCCACTAACCGTGGGTGGCGGAATTCGCAGTATTGATGATATTTCAAGGCTTTTAAACGCAGGTTGCGATAAAATCAGTCTAAACTCAGCCGCTGTAAAAAACCCTGATTTGATAGAACAAGCCGCCGTGAAATTTGGCAGTTCTTGCGTAGTGGTAGCAATCGATGCTAAAAAAACTGAGAATTCTCATAATGTTTTTATAAATGGCGGCAGAATTGATACAGGGCTTGATGCGTATCTTTGGGCGAAAAAAGTCACCGAACTTGGCGCTGGTGAGATTTTGCTTACTTCTATGGATTGCGATGGTATGAAAAAAGGCTTTGATATGGAGCTTACTTCAAAAATCTCAAAAATGCTAAATATCCCAGTAATTGCTAGTGGTGGAGCAGGGACGATGGAGCACATTTTAGAAGTGTTTAAAAGTGGAGCAGACGCAGCACTTGCGGCTAGTATTTTTCATTACAGAGAGATTGAAATAAAGGCTTTAAAAGAGTTTTTGGCTAAAAATGAAATAAGCGTGAGAATATGAAAAATTCTACAAATTCAAAAAACACGCTTTTTGTTTGTGCTGGAAATAATGAAATTTGGGACTTTGCTACACCTATTGGCATAGGGCTTGTAAGCTCAGCGATAAATCTAACTAGAATTCTAGCTGAGAATTCTAGTTTTGAAAAAGTCGTTTTTGTGGGAACTTGTGGGCTTTATGAAAAGGGAAAAATCTTTGATATAATTGAGAGCAAAAGTAGCGCAAACATTGAAATAAGCGAAATTTTAGGGCTTTCATACACACCGATTAAAGATCATGTTTCACATGAAACAATCATAAATAGCTCAAACTTTATTACAAAAGATAAAAGCGTAGCAAGTGAATTTTCTAAGCGTGGATTTGTGGCTGAAAATATGGAATTTTATAGCGTGTGTAAAGTGGCTGAGAATTTTAGAATTCCAGTTAATGGTGTGTTTTGTGCTACGAATTTTTGTGATGAAAATGCTCACGCTGATTTTCTCAAAAATCACAAAAAAGCAATGGAAATTTTAGGGAATTATATAAATGAAAACTATTTTAGATTTTAGTAAAAAAGAGCTTGAAAGCATTGTAAAACCAGCCTTTCGTGCTAAGCAAATATATGAGTGGATTTACAAAAAAGGCGCTTTGGAATTCTCGCAAATGAGCAATCTGCCGGCAAATTTAAGAGATGAATTGGCTAGTAAATTTAGCATAGACAGCGTTCGTGAAGTAAAATGTGAAGTAAGCAGTGATGGTAGCAAAAAATACCTTTTTGCGCTAAGCGACGGCAAGACGATTGAGAGCGTTTTGCTTCCTATGAAAGAAGAAATCACAGATAATAACGGCAAAACCGAACGCCACGCAAGATACACAATTTGCGTTAGCTCGCAAGTGGGCTGTAAAATGGGCTGTGCGTTTTGCTTCACGGCAAAAGGTGGCTTTGTGCGAAATCTAAGCGCCGGTGAAATCATCGGCCAAGTGCTATACATAAAAAGAGCAAATGAAATTCCTTATGAACGCCGTGTAAATATCGTATATATGGGCATGGGCGAACCGCTTGATAACTTTGAAAATGTCCGCAAAGCAGTTGAAATTTTTAAAGACAATGATGGTTTGGCAATCGGTGCTAGGCGACAGACGATTAGCACCAGCGGACTAGCAAGTCAAATAAAAAAGCTTGGAGAGCATGATTTGGGCGTGCTTTTGGCGATTTCACTTCACGCTGTAAATGACGAGCTACGAGATAAGCTAATGCCAGTAAATAAAGCCTATAATATCGCTGCTGTGATGGATGCTATTAGAGAATTCCCGATTGACCAGCGAAAGCGTGTGATGTTTGAATACCTTGTGCTTGGCGGCGTAAATGACAGGCAAAGCGACGCAAAAACGCTAGTAAAACTGCTAAATGGTATCAAAGCAAAGGTAAATCTCATACTTTTTAATCCGCACGAGGGCAGTGAGTTTAAGCGCCCTATGATGGATGATGTGGAAAAATTCCGTGATTTTTTGCGCTCAAAGGGCGTAACTTGCACCATTAGAGAGAGCAAGGGGCTTGATATTTCAGCTGCTTGCGGACAGCTAAAAGAACGCACAAAAGAACTAGAAAATTCACAAAACAAAGGGCAAAAATGACAGC
>CALEHZ010000239.1 GCA_937875715.1 uncultured Campylobacter sp.
CGCTCGATGAAGTGAGCATAAAAATATCAATCGCCTTTAAAAAAAGCCAAGGCTCATTGCTAAAAGGCAAAAGCTTTACAAAGCCTTGCATTTCATTATCAGCGATGAATTTTATGATTTTTTCTTTCACATCACCATCACCTACTAATGCAAACTCTACATTTGGATAATTTTCGTGAATTTTAAGTGCGATTTGCAAAAATAAATCCAGCCTTTTAACCTCTCTAAAAAGCCCAATATTTCCAACAATTATTTTATTTTCACTAAGTCCAAAAGCTCTTTTTGCCGCAGTTTTATCGTATTTATTAGCATCAAAAATACTCTCATCAATTCCGGTTGGAATACTTTTAATTTTTTGCGAATTTATGCGGTTGAATTTTATGAAATTAAGCCTAATTTGCTCGCCTGTGGTGATGATAAAATCAGCGCAGGAATTGACAAAATTGAGCCTATTTGGATTTACTATATTGCCGATGTGACGTGTGCGAATAAACTTCGTTTTGGCAAAAACGCTAGCAAGCCAGCCTATCCAAGTATCTTTGCCACTATGTGTGTTAATAATGTCTACATGGTGCTTTGTAGCAAATTTTGCTATGCCAAAAATGCTTTTTAAATCAAAAGAGCTTTTAAAAGGGAAAAACACAACTTCAATGCCGTTTTGCTCCGCTATTTTGGCAATTTGTGCCTCTTTTTTTGTAGCTATAAAACTTTTTACATTATAATTTTTTTGCAAGGCTAGGATTTCGCTTATTATACGCATTTCTTGTCCACCCCAGCCAGTGCTCCACTCAGTGTGTAAAACTCTAATTTCTCTCATCTTAATCCCAAAATAAAAGCTAAAATCATACTATTTTTACTTTTAAAAGCTTATTAAAAAATTCAGCTATTTTGTATGAGTATTTACATATTATTAAGTTTGAGCCTTTATAATTCGCATCATGCAAGTTAAAGCCAAAAAGCATTTTGGGCAGAATTTTCTGCGTGATGAAAGCGTGAAAAAACAGATCATCGAAGCGATTCCCAATAGCGATAAAATCGTAGAAATTGGGCCTGGCTTAGGTGATTTAACTCGTGGGTTGCTTAGCAAAACTGAGCAATTAGCGTGTTTTGAGATAGATACTGAGCTTTTTGTTTTATTAGAAAAAAAGTTCGCAAATGAGCTAAATAGCGGACATTTAGAGCTTTTTTGTAAAGACGCTCTAAAAAGCTGGGAGCAAATTAGTATTGAGCCTTATTTTTTGGCTGCGAATTTGCCTTATTATGTCGCTACAAACATCATTTTAAGGGCTTTGCGTGATGAGAATTGCGCTGGGCTTGTGGTGATGATTCAGCGTGAAGTGGCTTTGAAATTTTGCGCTAAAGCTGGGCAAAGCGAGTTTTGTGCTTTGTCACTTTTGGCTGCTTTACATGGCGAGTGCGAGCTGCTTTTTGATGTGCCGCCAACTGCCTTTGAGCCTGCCCCAAAGGTGTTTAGCTCTGTGATAAGACTGATGAAAACAAAAAGCCCAGATTGCGATATAAGGGCTTTTGAGAATTTTTTAAAAATTGCTTTTAGCTCCCCGCGCAAAACCTTACTCAAAAATCTTAGTGCAATAATGGAAAAATCACGCTTAGAGAGCATTTTTTCTAGCTTAAATATAGCGCTAAATATCCGCCCACACGAGCTAAATCTTACTTTATTTTTAAAAATTTTTAATGAGGTAAGAAATGGACGAGAAAAATAACATTCAAAACGCTACAAATAGCGTAGTTGAGAGCTTTTTTGGTAAAGATGATTTTAATGAAAGTGCGCCACTTGAGCATCCAAATAAGGGCAAAAAATTCAAAAATCACAAAAAAAATTTAGAGCGCCAAAACTCGGCTGCAAAGGCAAAAGCGGCAATTGATGAAGCAAGAGAAAGCTTAAATGAGCAAAACAAAAAGCCTTTTGCCCCAAAATTTAAAAACAGCACTCAAAACGGCGATACACAAAAAGAAAAAAGTGAAAATAAAAACCGCAGAAATAAAAATAAAAAGAAAAATCAAACAATAAAACTAAATGGCAGCGAAGACTGGCAGCTAGCCATGCAAGAAGCAATAAAGGCAAACAAAGCAATTCACGATGAGCGTCTTCATCCACTAAAAAATTCAAACGATGCTAGTAAAAAAGTATGGATTACGCCGCTTGGCGGACTTGGCGAAATTGGCGCAAATATGACTATTTTTGAGACTGAAAATGACGCAATTATCGTAGATGTTGGCATGAGCTTTCCTGATGAGAGTATGCCAGGAGTTGATATTTTAGTGCCTGATTTTAGCTATGTTCGCAAGATCAAAGATAAAATTCGCGCTGTCATCATCACTCACGCACATGAAGACCATATCGGCGCAATGCCGTATTTTTTCAAAGAATTCCAGTTTCCGATCTACGCTACGCCGCTGCCTCTTGGCATGATAAGCAATAAGTTTGAAGAACACGGCTTAAAGAGCCACAGAAGCTACTTCCGTCCGATTCAAAAGCGCCAAGTGTATGAAATAGGCGAGTTTGAGATTGAGTTTATTCACATTACGCACTCAGTGATTGATGCTTCTGCGCTTGCTATCACTACGCCAGCTGGTGTGATAATCCACACAGGCGATTTTAAGATTGATAGCACGCCAATTGATGGATATCCTACTGATTTGCACCGCTTGGCGGCTTATGGCGAAGAAGGCGTTTTGCTTTTGATGAGCGATAGCACAAACTCATGGCGTGAAGGCGTAACCAAAAGCGAAAGCAGCGTTGGCAAGACCTTTGATGCTTTGTTTGACAAGGCTCAGGGTCGGGTGATAATGAGCACATTTAGCTCAAATATTCACAGAGTTTATCAAGCGATCGAGCGTGGCGTAAAGCACGGCCGCAAAGTGTGCGTGATAGGGCGTTCAATGGAGAGAAATCTTTGGACTGCAATTGAGCTTGGCTATATAAATCTTAAAAAAGAGATTTTTATTGATGCAAATGAAGTAGCAAAATATAAAGATGATGAAGTTCTAATCGTCACTACAGGCTCTCAGGGCGAGACTATGAGCGCGCTTTATCGCATGGCGACAGACGAGCACAAATACATTAAAATAAAGCCAACAGATCAAATAATAATCAGCGCAAAGGCGATTCCAGGCAATGAAGCCAGTGTCTCAACTGTGCTAAACTATCTACTTAAAAACGGCGCAAGCGTGGCGTATCAGGACTTTAGCGAGATACATGTAAGCGGCCACGCAGCCGCTGAAGAGCAAAAACTCATGCTAAATCTCATAAAACCGAAATTTTTCTTGCCAGTTCACGGCGAGTATAATCACATAATGCGTCATAAAGAATACGCTATTGCCTGCGGCGTGGATGAGCGAAATATTTATCTTATGAACGATGGTGATCAAATGGAGCTGTGTGCTAAGTATCTAAAACGCGCTAGAACGGTAAAAACAGGCAAAACCTTTATAGATAATCAAATCGGCAAGCAAATCAGTGATGATGTGGTGATGGATAGGCAGCAGCTCAGCGAAGCCGGTGTGATCGTCATCATGGCACAAATCAGCAGAAATGAAAAAAAGCTAATTAAAAACCGTGTTATCACACACGGACTAGCTGAAAAAGGCGTAAATAACGAGCTTTCAAAGATTATTGAGCAGTTTTTAGTTACTGCTAAAGAAGAGCTCTTTAATGACGCACGTGGCATGGAAAATCAAATCAGAGCACTGGCAAGAAAGCATGTGTTTAGAAAAATCAAAAAATATCCTACAATCGTGCCGATAATCTATTTTATGTAGTTTCGCTGAATTTTTCACAATGCCTAGCTGGTGAATTTTATAAAATTCATAAAATTCACTGCTGCGGTAGTTTTATAAAATTCATAAAATTCAAAGCTGCGGCAGTTTTTATAAAATTCAAAACTGAATTTTATAAAATTCATAAAATTCGAGCACTGAATTTTATAAAATTCATAAAATTCAAAACAATCCGTTTGTATTAAGCTGCGCTTTTAAACTATCAAGTCGCATTTGCAAAGCAAGCCTATTTGCCTCGATAATTTCGTTATTTGGATCAGCAGCAAACGCCGTGTTTGCTTCTTTTAGTTCAGTTTCTAGCTCTTTGATTTGCTCGTTTATTCGCTCTATTTTATCAGCACTCAAAGGCTTTTTAGTAGCTCTTGTGCGCTGATTTGGCGTTATTTTAGCGTTTTGGACTTTTGGCGTGTTTGATTTTACTTCATTCATTTTGTCTCTTTTAAAAAATTCTCAATCAAAACAAGCTGTTCTTTTAGGCTAGAATTTGCCGTGCCGCCAGCGCTAGTTCTAGCTTCTTTTGAATTTTCTAAGCTAAGGGCTTTTAGCGCACGCTCATCAAAACGCTCATCAATGCTTTTTAGCTCTGCTAAACTTAGCTCACTTAAATCTTTGCCGTTTTTTTCAGCCAGCGCCACGCAGCGACCGGTGATGTTGTGAGCCAAGCGAAAAGGCTCGTTATGCACGCTAACTAGATGATCTGCTAGATCAGTGGCGCTAAGATGCCCAATTTTACATGCTTTTAGCATATTTTCTTTACGCCAAGTTGTAGTTTTTAGCATCTTGGTAAGTATGATTAGGCTAGTTGTGGCGGTTTTTACACTATCAAAAACGCCTTCTTTATCTTCTTGCATGTCTTTATTATACGCCATTGGCAGTGCTTTCATCGTAGTTAGTAGCGCCATTAAATTGCCATAAACTCTGCCGGTTTTGCCACGAATTAGCTCGGCGACATCTGGGTTTTTTTTCTGCGGCATTATAGAACTTCCTGTGCTAAAAGCATCGCTAATACTGATATAGCCAAATTCTTGAGAACTCCACAATATCAGCTCTTCACAAAGACGTGAAGCATGAGTGAAAATCACTGAAATGTTAAAAAGTAGTTCTAGCGCAAAATCTCTATCGCTTACGCTATCCATAGCATTTGGCGTAATACCAGCAAATCCAAGCTCAGTAGCAACCAGCTCTCGCTTTGTAGGATATGGTGTGCCAGCAAGTGCTGCGCTGCCAAGCGGACAAAGATTATTTCTTTCAAAACTAGAAATAAGCCTATCATAATCACGCTTAAAAGCAAAAGTATAAGCAAGTAAATGAAAAGCAAGGCTTACAGGCTGTGCGTGCTGCAAATGCGTAAAACCTGGCATTAGCGTATCTTGATGCTTGCTAGAGATTTCATAAAGCGCAGCAATCAACTCACGGATCAAAGCAGCGATTTGCTTAGTTTGATTTTGACAATATAGCCTAAAATCAAGCGCAACTTGATCATTGCGAGAACGCGCAGTGTGAAGTCTGCCGCCAAGCTCAGAGCCAATAATCTGACTAAGCCTACCTTCTACTGCCATGTGAATGTCTTCTTGGCTTACATTAAACTCAAATTTTCCACTCTCAATCTCATTTAAAACTTCTTTTAGCCCAGCGTGAATTTTTTGAACCTCATCGCTTTTTAAAATTCCACAAACTCCAAGCATTTTTGAATGTGCTAAAGAGCCCATTATATCTTCTTTATAAAGCTCTTTATCAAAAAAAATCGAAGCATTAAACTCTTCAAGCAGCTCACTACTAGCCTCGCTAAATCTGCCGTCCCACATCTTATTTTTACTCATGTTTTTTCCTTTTTAAAATTTTGCTTTTGAGATAAAGAAAAATAAAATAATAGCTAAAATTCCTACAAAAATCAGCTTAAAATCAAAATTTTTTTGTGAATTTTTTATAATAAATTTTGCGCTGTGTCCTGCGCTCTCAAACTCTATTATATCGCCGTCTGCTCCGTTTGCCTTGATGCGAAGCTGATTTGTGCCGCTATCAATAATGTCTAAATTTGCACCCATTGGCTTTTTATATTTATATTCTTTTAGTATGTCATTGCAATGCTTTGGAGCAAAAAATAGCTCATAAGTTTTATCATTTTCAAGCTCTATTATGGCTGCGTTTTTTAGCACAAAATAAGGAAATTTTGGCTCTTTTGTAGAAAATTCCCACTTTTTTTCTAGGCTTTGTCCGTTTTTTTCATAGCTTACAACAGCTGTGTAGTTGGCACCAAAGTCAAAGGGCGAAGGCAAAAACAAGGCAAATTGTCGCTCATTTAATTTTTTGTTTGGGTCATTTTCTTTACGCAATAAAATTGAATTTTCTAACTCTTTTGAATTTTTTAAAATTTTAAAAGATTTTAACTTTATTTCATCATTTGGATTAAACTCAATGCTAATTGGCGCTGAGCTTATCTCGCAGTTTGGCAGTGGGTCTGGGTCTTCACTGCCAAAAACAGCAAGAGTCGGTGAGTTTTCATTTGGAAAGATTAAAAACTCAGGTTCTTTTGGTTTTGTAGCTAGATCAAAATTTCGCTTTGAAATCGTTTTTTTGCTATCTTTACAAATGTTGGTCACAAAAACCCTGCTTAGACTATCGCCATTTTGACAAATCCTTGAAACTGCTCTATTTGACATTTCAAAAACATAATACTCGCCATCTTCAAAATATCCTATTTCATCAAAATTAAAGCTTAAAAAATTAAATCTATGATAAATTGCACTAAGCAAACCATCAATTGAATCATTTATTTCAAGGTGCTTTGATGAAATATTTTCTACCACAAAATTCGTGCTAAATCCAGCGCTTAAAGCTCTATGGCTTGGAGAGTATCCGCTAAAATATTCGTTTTTTTCATTTTGATAATGCGTAACAGAGCCAATTTTTTTTAAATAATTTAAGTGATTTTTGGCTGAATTTTCTAAAATTGGATTTGTGCTAAAAGGCGCAAGTCCTACGCTTGTTCTAGCGCTATTTAAGTAGGCTAAGCCTGAGTTTTCATAAGCAATTTGTGGAATTTTTACCTGTGTATTTGGCTCTAAAACTTCTTGTTTAGAGCCAAAATAAAGCACAGCAATAAAAGCTGCGATAATACTAAGATTTAGGGCCAGCCTTAGCAATCTGCTCGCCCTCGCTGCCGTAGCGTTTGAAATTTTCTACAAACATTTTAGCTAGTTTTTTTCTAGCCTCTTTATATTCATTAGCATCGCTCCAAGTGTTGATTGGATTTAAAAGCTTTGTTTCTACGCCATCAAGAGCTTTTGGAATAGCCAAATCAAAAAGCTCGAAATTCTCAAACTCACAATTTTTAATTGAACCATCTAAAATAGCGTTTATACAAGCTCTAGTGGCTTTTATGCTCATGCGTTTGCCCACGCCATAAGCGCCACCACTCCAGCCAGTATTTACCAAATACACGCTAACGCCGTGTTTGTCGATTTTCTCGCCTAAAAGCTTGGCATAAACCGTTGGATGCATAGGCATAAAAGGTTCGCCAAAACACGCTGAAAATGTAGCTTCTGGCTCTTTTATTCCGCGCTCAGTTCCAGCTACTTTTGCTGTGTAGCCAGAAAGAAAATAATACATCGCTTGTTCTTTGCTAAGTTTGCTAACAGGTGGCAAAACGCCAAAAGCATCTGCTGTTAAGAAAATTATATTTTTTGGATGACCTGCTTTTAGATCGCTTTTGTGATTTTCAATATGTTCTATTGGATAGCTTACGCGAGTGTTTTCAGTCTTTGAACCATCGTTATAATCTACATTTCCAGAGCCGTCAATTACTACATTTTCAAGCAAGGCATTTTTACGAATTGCTGAGTAAATTTCAGGCTCATTTTCAGCACTTAAATTTATACATTTTGCGTAGCAGCCACCTTCAAAGTTAAATACGCCTTCATCGTCCCAGCCGTGCTCGTCATCGCCAATTAGAGCTCTGTGTGGGTCTGTTGAAAGCGTGGTTTTTCCAGTGCCACTAAGCCCAAAGAAAAGTGCTGTATCGCCGTCTTTGCCGACATTTGCTGAGCAGTGCATAGGAAGTTTATTCTCAAGTGGCAGCCAGTAATTCATCATAGAAAAAATACCTTTTTTCATCTCGCCACCATACCAAGTGCCGCCTATTACGCCTACATTTTCTTCTACATTAAAGATTACGAAAACTTCGCTATTTAGCCCATCTTTTTGCCACTCATCATTTACGCATTTACACGCATTATATACGACAAATTCAGGCTTAAAATCATCTAATTCAGCTTCTTTTGGACGAATAAACATATTTTTTACAAAATGTGCTTGCCAAGCCACTTCTGTTACAAAGCGCACAGCACGGCGTGAGCCAAGAGAGCTACCAGCATAAGCATCTTGGACGTAAATATCTTTATTTGAAAGTTGAGATTTTGCTTTTTTTAGAAGTTTATCAAAAAGTTCTTTTGAAATTGGATGGTTGATTTTGCCCCAAGCGATGTATTTTTTGCTAGGGTCTTGTTCTACAAAATATTTGTCTTTTGGACTGCGACCAGTAAAAATACCAGTATCAACAGCAAATGTGCCATTTGCCGTCACCACACCTTCTTTGTTTTTGACCTCATGTTTAAAGATTTCATCATAACTAAGGTTATGAAAAACCTGTTTAACATTTTCAAGCCCCAAACTTGTAATGTCTTTCATTTTTCACCTCATTATTTAAGAAAAATTGCGTAAGTTTAGTAAAATTTAAATGATTTTTTGCTTAAAATCACTGAATTTTTTAAAACTTATTTTTTAATTTGCGCTATATCACTAGCTATCATCTCACTTTTTACAGCACCTAGATAAAATGGAGATTTTGCCCCATTTCTTTCGCCTAAATTATCGCTTAAAAGCTGATATTTAGCATCTTTTAACACCACTTTAAAAGGCAGTGAAAGCGCATTTTTATAGCTAATATCTTTTAAAATTTGCGCTATTAAACGCTCATTTTCTTTTTCATTTGCGATGAAATAATAAGCGTTATATGGCTTTATAAAATTCTCAATTACATCTTTATTTGTGATATTTTCAAAAGTAATTAGCCCAATTAGCATAAAATCATCGCTATTTTTCATTTGATAGTCCATCAAATGTGCTGCCTCGCTTTGACAAGGTGCACAAAATGTGCCAAAAATGTCAAACATAATGATTTTATCGCTACCCTTGAGCTTAAAGCCGTTTTCTTCACGCACAAGTGTAATGCTAACATCATTTACACTTTTAAGCACGATTTCATCGCCTTTTGTGTATGGTTTTTGCTCTGTGATTTGCCCTTTATCTTCACAGCCTATAAAAAACAGCGCAAAAAATGTCAAAAAAACTAGAAATTTCTTCATCTCATCCCCTTTTGTTAAAATCAATTATAGCACGTCTTGCATCCATATTTGCTTGTTTTTCTTTTAAGCTCTCACGCTTATCATGTAGATTTTTACCCTTTGCTAAGGCAATTTTGGCTTTTAAGCGATTTTTGCTATTTAAATACAAGCTTAGCACGACTAGCGTGTAGCCATCAGTGCTTATGGCACCTAAAAGTTTATCTATTTCTTTGCGGTGCATAAGCAGCTTGCGTGGTGCTTTTTCATCTGGGCGAAAGTGTGGATTTGTCGTGCCAAGATAGCTTATATGAGCGCCAAGTAAAAATAGTTCCCCACGGATAATTCGCACAAAACTATCTTTTAAATTTCCTCGCCCCATCCTAAGACTTTTAATCTCGCTTCCATGCAAAACTACGCCAGCTTCATAGTCTTTAATAATGCTAAAATCATGTAAAGCTTTTTTATTTTGAACTAAAATTTTCATGCTAAAACCTTGAATTTTGCAGACCCAGAACCACTTAAAAATTCATTTTCTTTTATATGAAATCCAGCATAAATTGCTATAACTGATGCCAAAAGGTCGTTTAATATAAAATTCTCATAACTTGCTAAAATATCTTTTGAGCTCATTTTTTCAAGCTTTTTGGCTAAATTTATATCTTTTATAAAATTCACTTTTGCGTAAGCTTTATAAACCTCTGGTGTGGAGCAAAAAACATCACTTAAAACCACACCAAGTGCTGGAATTTCATCATCAAAGCTCTCAACTATTTGCCCAAATCCACGCACATTCGCAGCTTTTAGCTCGCTTGTAAAAAAGCTTACATCAGCGCCGATTTGAGCGCTAATTTTTTTTAAAAAAACATTATCAAAGCCCAAAATATCACGCATCAGTAGTAAAAACGCCCCAGCGTCGCTGCTGCCTCCACCAAGTCCAGCACCGCTTGGAATGCTTTTATTTATATACACTTGTTTATCTGCAAAATACGATTTTAAGGCGTTTTCAAAGCCATTTTTGGCTAGAGCGTTATAAACTTTATTTATAATATTATCTTCAATTTTATCATCAAAAATTAGCCCTACATCATCTTTACGCTCGATAATATACACCTCATCAAAGAGCCCATCAAAACGAACAAAACGAGAGCTAAGCTCGTGATATCCAGCGTTTGCGCCGTCAGTGATTTTGCCAGTGATTTTAAGAAAAATATTTAATTTAGCTGGGGCATTTAGGCTTTTTAAAAAATTCATTTTTCTGTTAATTTTTCTATCATTTTTTTAAGAATGCTTTTATTTGTATGCGTAGCTTGTTCGTTTGAAGCCTGAATTTTCTGGGTAAGCTCAGAGCGTAAAATTCGCACAGACCTAGGTGCATTTATACCAATTTTAACAGAGCCATTATCCATATCAAGTATGGTTATTTCAATGTTTTCATTGATTTTAATACTTTCATTTTTTTTTCTAGTCAAAATTAGCATATTTTACACCATTTAATTTATATTTAACTTCATTATCTAAAAGCTCAATTATACTAAAAAATTCTTTAAATTTAATGAAATATTCGCCATTTTCTTTGATTTTAAAATTCTCTTTTTTTAGCTTAATGCCAATTTCAAAATCCCTTTCTTCGCCTAAATAATGATTTTGTGGTATTTTTAAAAAATTCAGTGGATTTAAAGACCTTTCATTTTCATAAACAAAATCCCCCTCACTCAAGCGTTCTAAAGCACTAAGCGTAGCATTTATATTTAAATTCCTAGCTAAAAGCGCGGCCCAACTTCTAGCATAAGCACCCTCGCTTAGTGCTAATTCAACTACCAAAAAAGGATGCGAATAATGAACTAATTTTGCGCTAAAAACTTTCATTTGTGCTTTTTGAAGCTCAAAATCCACGCCTTTTCTAGCTAGTTCATAGGCTCTTTGTCCGTTTATATGCTTAGCAGAAAATTTAGGTGGAATGTAAGAAATTTCACCTTGAAGCTTATTTATTTGATACATTAAAATTTCATCATTAAAAGGCTTTATATTTTCTACTTTTGTAATATTTTCATTATCTAAGCTATCGCAAGTTGCTCCCAGCCAAATACAAGCTTTATATATTTTTGGCTCTTTTTTTAAATAAGAAAACAGCCTTGTATAGCCGCCAAATGCTACGATTAAAACGCCACTTGCAAAGGGATCAAGAGTGCCAGAAAATCCTGCTTTTTTTTCGTTATATTTTCGTTTTAAACGGCTTAAAAAATGATTGCTAGAAATGCCAGCTGGCTTTTTTGCCACAAATAATTTATTTATTTTTCATCCTTTGAAATTTGAATTTTCTGGTGTGAGCATTTTTTTAAGCAAAACCTTACCAAGCTCGACACCTGGCTGGTCATAGGTGTTGATTCCTAGCATCACGCCACAAGCAGAAGTAAGTAGCTCAAAATAATAAATAAGTGCGCCAGCATGCCACTCATCAAGAGTGTCCAAAATAATCTCATCTACGCTGATATTCTCGCTTTTTAGCGCTTTTAGCGTAGCACTTGCTTGTGCGTTTTGTATAGATGAAATGCTAAGATTATTTGCAAAATCACAATCTTTTAAAAAATTCAAACTCATATTGGGCACGATTATTTCATCTTTTGGCACAATTTTTAAAAAAGTAACGCTTTTATCCTTTGGTCCATCCATTATAAGCTGTAAAAATGAGTGCTGATCTGCTGGACCAATTAGCCCCACAGGCGTTAGCCCCATGCGCTTGTATCCACGCCTTTTACCAAGGCTTTCTGCCCAAAGCTGAATATACCACTCATTAAAGGCTTTTAGTCTGCTATCATAGCTAAAAAGCACATTTATTTTAGCATTTGGATGCGTGGCGTAATGATAGGCTTTTTGTAAAATTAGCTCATCATTTGCAGCCAAAAACTTCTCTTTAATCGCCTTTGCACCGCTTAAAATCGCTTCTATATCAGCCCCGGCTAAAGCTAGCGGCACTAGTCCGCAATTACTTAAAACGCTAAAGCGTCCGCCCACGTTTTTTGGTATATAAAAAATCCTTGCATTCTCGCTTTTAGCGTAGTTTTCAAGTGGTGAATTAGCATCTGTAATAAAAATAAAATTATTTAAATTTTTTGGCTTTAAGCGCTCTAAAAGCACTTTATAAAGACTAATTGTTTCAATTGTAGTGCCTGATTTACTAGAAATTATAAAAACAGAATTTTCTACGCTAAGCCCCACAAAAGCGTCATTAAAAAGACTTTCATCAAGATTATCAAAAAAGATAATTTTAAGCCCTAGTATATTAGCAATTGCTTTTGCGCCAAGAGAGCTGCCACCAACGCCGATTAAAACGACATTTTCTTTATCTTTAAACTGCTTTTTTAACTC
>CALEHZ010000240.1 GCA_937875715.1 uncultured Campylobacter sp.
TTTTCACTTTTGTGTGGCGCTGATGTAAAAAATGAGCTTAAACAGGTTTATTTGATCACTATTGATGATGCAGATGAGTATTGGGTAGATGTGTATAAAGGCGCTAATGATGCTCTAAGCGAAAATGGCAAAAATATACTTTTAAGCTGGATTGCGCCAAATAATAAAAATGACACAGAACAGCTAGAACTGCTAAAAAATGCGATTGCTAGCAAAGCAAGTGCGATTATTTTAAGCGTAAATGATCCACTATTTTTAAATGAAACCATTAAAGAAGCTAGCCAAAAAGGCGTAAAATTCATTTTTGTTGATTCTAGCGCAAACTTAATAGCCGACCAAGTTATTCAAACTAATAATTACGTTGCTGGAAAAGCAGCCGCAAAAGAAATGCTAAAACATCTAAAAGCAAAAAAAATCACAAGCGGAAATGTAGGAATAATCAGTGTAAATCCATATACGCAGTCGCTAAATGAGAGAGAAAAAGGCTTTAGAGACACTATGAAAAATGAAGATTTTAATGTATTTACAACTAGATATAGCGATGGCAAGCCTTTTAGAGCACAAAAAGAATGCCAAATGCTTTTAAAGCTTGGAGTTGTGGGTATTTTTAGCACAAATAAAGATAATTCAAAAGGTCTTAGCTTGGCTATAAAAGAGGCGAAAAAAGCTGTTGTTTCAGTCGGCTTTGATTTTCCAAAAAATTTAGAAGAGCTGATTAAAGATGATGTATTTAGCTCAGTAATTAGACAAAATCCATATCAAATGGGCTATGAGAGTATGAAATCAGCTATAAAACTGCTAAATAATGAGCCTTTAAATTCACGCTTTGTAGATACTGGAATTGATATCATAAGTAAATAAATTTTTTAATTTTTCCTTAATTTTTTTGATTTTTTGCCGATATAAAGGGTAAATTTCTACACAAAGGAAACATAATGGCAAACAATATTTCAAATGCGCTTGGTTCGCTAAACTCGTTTTTAAACAACTACGGCTCTGCTAACAATAAAGGTCAAAATGCTCTTGTAAATGGCAAAGGCAGCAATCTACAAAGCCTAAATGATGCCTTAGCTAAAGGCAATAAAGAAGGCATTATGCAAGCTGCAAAAGAGCTTCAAGCTGGACAAAGCTTTGAGTCTGGCTATCAAGTAGATTTTATGCAAGCAAGCTTTGCGCAAAGTGGCGGAAACTTCACATTTCAGCTAAGCGCACTAAGCCTTTCTGGCACGCAAAGTGCGTTTAATACTGGCGATATGATGGGCACATACTCAAAAACAAGTGCAAGCCTACAAACCATCACTATCACAGGTTCGATGGCTTCTCTTAGCTCTCTAAATGAGATTTTGGGCGGAATTGATTTAAGCTCTATTGGCTACACTGGCAAGCCATTTAGCGAACTAAGCCAAAGCGATGCAGCCGCACTTGTAAATGACGGAGGCTTCTTTAGCATTGATAATACCGCAAACCGCGTAGCTGACTTTGTGCTAAAAGGCGCAGGCGATAATCTAGAAATGCTAAAAGCTGGTAGAGAAGGCGTCATCAATGGCTACAATGAAGCTGCTAAAATCTGGGGTGGCAACGGCTTGCCAGAAATCTCACAGAAGACTCAAGAAAAATTGCTTGAAATACTTGATAAGCGCATAAGCGAACTTGGCGGCAGTGTGTTTGGCTCGGCAATCGAAGCGTAGAGAATAAATTGAATTTTATAAAATTTACTTTTTATAAAATTCAATTTGGCTAATTTTATAAAATTCTTTACTTGAATTTTTTAAACTTTTAATTTTTACTCTTAAATTCATAAAATTCACTTGGCTGTTGAATTTTATGAATTTTATGAATTTTATGAATTTCAGGCCCATCCACTGCTGCGATGAAAGTTAGAAAAAAATAGCGCTAAACCCAGCAGCAAAAACACAAATGCTAATTTCGCCACGCTAGAATCACATTTTCATCAAAAATATCGCTCTTTTTTGGGCTGATTTGCTTGATTTCTATTTTTATATTTTGTATATCATACTCTGCTTTAAGTGCGGCTATTTCATTATTAAAGCTGATTGAGAGATTTTTTAATTCATCTTCGATTAGCTCTTTTTGCTCTCTAGCATTTTTTAGCTGAGAGTTCTCATTTAGCACGCGCCCAGCACTTTTTGCGCCACTTATAGCACGACTTAGCACACTAGTTTTGCTACCACCAAAAAGCCCTAAAATCGCCCCGCCAATGCTAAGGGCTGTATTTAGTCCTTGCCCCATAAAATCGCTCTTTTCCTTAGCTATTTTTTCATTAGCTTTGCGCAGTTTCTCATCAATCTTTGCCTTCGTGGCTGCGAATTTTCTCACAAGCTCATCAGTTTTTGCTTCAAGCAGCTCATTTGCCTTATCTTGTAGACGCGCCAAAAACTGCTCTTTGCTCTCGCCAGCTTTGCTAACTAGCCCCAAAGCGCTAAAAAGTTCTAATTTTTCATTTCTATACAAAAAATCTTTTAAGCTTTTTTTAAGCTCTTTGAAATCTTTTAGCCCAGCAATTTTGCTATTTAGCTCACAATACTGAGCATTTTGCGGCTCAGATTTGCTTGGATTTTGCTCCACGCTACTAGCATTTTGCCAGCTTAAATCATCATTAGCATCAAGCAAATAACGCACCTGCTTAGTAAAATCAAGCCCTTTATTATCACAAAATCTCACACTTGCGCTGCCAAATAAAAATGGCTCGTAAGCATCATTTCCACGCACGATGTAGGCTTGTTCGATTCCGCTTGACAAAAGCATTTTTGTGCTGCTTAAAATTTGAGCTGAATTTTTTGAATTTTCTGGCTGTGAATTTTCTAAAACTTGCTTAGAATCAGCCGAATTTTTTAAAGCACAAAGTTTGCTTATTTGATTTTTATCAAGCGGGCCTTTAAGATAGCTTAGAGCATATCTAGTGCTAATAATCCTCAGGCTCTCATCATTTATATTTTTTACCAAAAAATTCCTTTTTGGCAGACTGG
Source organism: uncultured Campylobacter sp. (assembly GCA_937875715.1). Taxonomy (GTDB): domain Bacteria; phylum Campylobacterota; class Campylobacteria; order Campylobacterales; family Campylobacteraceae; genus Campylobacter. Next base: position 2,988 of record CALEHZ010000240.1, read on the forward strand.
CAATTATTTTTTCAAGCTCGTTTTTGCTAGTATTTTGGCTTCCAACGCCCAAAAGTCCGTCTATCACACGCTCTTTATCCTGCGCAGTTTGAAGTCTGCCAATTAGCCAAGTGCCAATATTACTAAGCCCCTTATAATCAATATCAACTGGATTTTGCGTGCTCAAAACACAGCCAAGCCCAAAGGCTCTGGCTTGTTTTAGCAAAGTTAGCATTGGTGCTTTGCTAGCAGGATTAGCATTTGGTGGGAAAAATCCTGCGATTTCATCCATGTATAAAATCGCTCTAAGTGCGCTGGTGCCTTCTTGCGTGCGCATCCAAGCTAAGATGGAGTTTAGCAAAATGCTTACAAAAAACATCCGCTCGCTATCATTTAAATGAGCAATGCTAAAAATGTTTGCCCTAGCCTTTCCTTGCGGCGAAAAGAGCATTTTAGCGATATTTAGACTTTGCCCTTCGCACCAAGCTTTAAAACTAGGACTTGCTATAAGAGCGTTTATTTTCATAGCCAAGCTCATACGCTTTTGCTCGTTAAAAAACGAATTTATGGGCATTACACCGATTTTATCAAAAGGTGGATTTATAATCTGTGCGATTAAAGTAGCAAGATCAAGGCTTTTTGCATTTAAAAAATTCTCATTAAAAATGCTTTGAATCAGTAAAATCTCAGGGCTTGTATGATCGCTGATACCTACATTTGCAAGGCTTAGCAAGCTACAAGCAAGGTTTAGCGTGTGGCTATTTAGCTCATCGCCATTTAAAATCTCGCCATTACTATCAAAAGGAACGCTAAAATCGCCAAGAATATTTATAGGATTTCCAAAACTAGCCTTTGGCGTGTAGATTTTAATTTCGGCTGAATTTTTTAAAAGCTCAACTCTTTTTAGGCTTTGAAAACTTTCTTCAAGCCCGTTTTTTAGCGCATTTGCTAGCTCGCTAGCCTTTTTGCCCTCTTCGCCAAAATCCTCAAAATCACTAGCCTTGCTAAATGATAGCGCAAGATTGGCCAGGTCGCCTTTTGGATCGATTATGATGCTTGGGATATTATCAATACAAGCCTCTTCAAGCAAGGTGATTCCAAGTCCTGTTTTGCCACTGCCAGTCATGCCGATAATGAGCGCATGTGTCGTTAAATCCTTGTTTTTATAAAGATAAGGCTCATTATTTTCAAGCCCCAAATAAAAGACTTTTAGATTTTCTTGCAAGGTTTTCATGCTTTTACCTTTGTGAATTTTATGAAAAGGAAATTATAAT
>CALEHZ010000241.1 GCA_937875715.1 uncultured Campylobacter sp.
CTGCCGCTAGCACCACTTAGTCCTATGATATCGCCCTGAGATACTTTCTGGCCATTTTTAACCAAAATCTTGCTTAGATGATAATACTGCGTGTAAATGCCGCTACCATGGTCAATTACCACGCTGCCGCCAGCATAGTAGCGATCTTTTGCGATTCGCACGATGCCATCGTTGCTAGCAGGGATTTTTACGCCAACTGCCGCTCTAAAATCTGTGCCGCCATGAAAGCTTTTTAAAGTGCCATTAAACATTCTAGCGCCGCCATAAGGACTTGTGATTTTGCTCTTTAACGGCGTTATAAAAGGCTTTGAGATAAAAAATTCTGGGGTAAAAGTAGCGTAGATTTTATTTGCTTCATCTTTTTCACGCTTAATACGCTCAAGCACATTCTTTGGCGGATTTACCTTGCTTTTATCTACGTTGATTTGTTCTTTTTTATAAGGCTGTTCTTTGATATTTAGCACGATTTTTTCGTTGCCATTTTGTAAAATAATTTTGCCTTTTTGGGCATATTTTGCTGAAATAATCGCAAATTTATAGCCTTTTTCATTTGGATTATCAATCCAATTTAGCTTTTTGCCATCTTGGCTTAGATTTTTTGCCTCTTCTTGTGGCAAATTTAGTATGTAAATCTGTCCATTTCCTATACTAGCACCTTGCGCTAAAATAAGCGCAAATAATGAAATAATCGCAAAAAATCTCATTATTTACTCATTATCACATCTGGGTAAATATCTGCTAAACGTTTGCGTGAAATTGGGCAGTATTGATTTAGCTGTTCGTAGGCTTCTTCTATGTCGCCATCTGTAAACTCACGCACACGCTCGACTAATTCATAAAGTTCTTCATCATCTAAATTGTCAAAATCTTTACAATTTTCTAAATTTTCTTGGATTATTGCTTCTAATTCTAGTTCGTCAAAGCTCATTTTTACTCCTTTAAAAATAAATCTGCGAATAATAATCAAAAAAGTTTAATATTGAATAAATTAAGCATAATTTAAGTTTTTAATTCATAAAATTCAAACTTTTTTAAAGGAATTTTATGAAAAAGCTTTTGATTTTATGTAGTTTTGTTTGTATTTTTTTAGAGCTAGTTTTAGCAAAGCCAATTATAGTAAGTGCTAAAAGCGATGAAAGCGTGATAAAAGAAGATATAATGTATATTTATGGCGCACTTTTAAATGATGTTTTAATAAAAGAAAAAGGCAATAAAATAATCGTAGAATTAGACGCTAAAAGCACAATTAGACAGACTGATTTTAACGCTATGTCAAATGATATAAAAAGCAAAATATCTGTGATTTTACAAAAAGACTGCGTGGTAAAATATAGCGTAGTAAATAAGCTGATTTTTGAAGATTAAAATATGCAAAAAGCTGGTTTTATCGCAGTTGTTGGACGAACAAATGCTGGCAAATCAAGCCTAATAAATTATTTATTAAACACCAAAATTGCGATGGTTTCGCACAAACAAAATGCCACAAGAAGGCTGCTTAAAGCCATTGTGATGAGTGGCGAAAATAATGAAAATCAGCTGATTTTTACTGACACGCCAGGGCTAAATGAGAGCAATAAGCCGCTAAATAAAATCCTAAATGAAAGAGCACTCTCAAGCTTTGAAGGCAGCGATGTGCTGCTTTTTTGCGCTAGTGTGTTTGATGATTTGAAATTCTATGAGAATTTTTTGGCTTTAAATGTGAAAATTCCGCATGTAATCGCACTTACAAAAATCGATTTGTGCGAGCAAAAAAAGCTTTTTGATAAATTGAATGAGTATAATAAATATAGTGAATTTTTTAAAGCTATTGTGCCTGTAAGCATAAAAAAAGCGGTGTTTAAAAAAGAGCTTTTAAATGAGCTTGCTGCGCTACTGCCAGAACATGAATATTATTTTGACCCTGAAAATTTAAGCGACAGCAATGCTAAAAATATTTATAGAGAGTTTATTTTAGAAGCGATTTTTGAGTGCGTTAGTGACGAGCTTCCTTATAGCGCAGAGGTTGTGATAAAAAATGTAAGCGAAGATAAAAAGCTTTTAAAAATCGATGCTCTCATCATCACAGACAATGAAAGCCACAAAGCCATTTTCATAAACGCACTAAAAAATATAGGCATAAAAGCTAGAAAATTAATTTCTGCTTTAAGCGAGCAGAAGGTGTTTTTATCGCTATTTGTGCTGGTAGAAAAAAACTGGATAAAAGATGAGAAAAAATTAAATAAATTCTTAAATTGAATTTTCTGTTTTTTTTGCTGGGTGAATTTTATGAATTTTATAAAATTCAGTTTTTGAATTTTATGAATTTTTTGAATTTTATAAAATTCAGCTTTTGAATTTTTTACCTTGTTATCATGGCTAAATTTTATAAAACTTTTTTTGTTTTTTATTGACTTATAGCATTTTTTTTGGCACAATTTCAGTATTTTTTAAATAAAAGGTCTTGGTTGTGAATTTTTCATCTGCTTTAAGCACTAAAAATGTAATTTCAAATATAGTTTCAGTAGATACAAGAAACAATTCTGCTTATCTTTTCTGTGAAAATAGTCTAAAAATCAAGCCTTTAAACAAAACAGATAAAAATGCCACAAATATTACTACTTTAAAATTCAAAGATTTGTATAACACTCGTGTTCAAACCATGCTTGAAGGAAGCGAGCTAGAAAACGACATCGCAGCCCAAACTCGCAAAAATCTAAATCTTGATGAACAAAGTGAATTTCTTATCAAATATCGCATTGTAGATATGAATGAGTATGAGAGCTATGCTACATCTTTTGATAATTTAGAAATTTTTTTAAAAGACGCTTTAGTAGAATTAAAATATATTGATTATGTGATCGCTGAGCCTTTTTTGTTTGAAGCACTTTATACTAATGGCAATTTATCTAGCGATGGAGCGCACTGCTTTTTATTTTTAGATAAAGACGATGCTTTTTTAGCACTTTATCAAAACGGAAAGTTTAGTCTCTCTCGTGGTCTTGGCAGATATAATTTTGAGTATTTAAAAACTCAGTATGCTTCTGCTACTGGCATTAACTTAGACATTGAGGATTTTTTAAAAAAGCTTAAAAATGAAGGCACAAGCACAGATTTACTAAGCGTTTTGGATGATGTGGCTTATTATATTTCA
>CALEHZ010000242.1 GCA_937875715.1 uncultured Campylobacter sp.
ATGAATCTAAGGGGCTATTATAGCATTTCCAGCACCCGTTTTTGACCATTATGCCGAATTTTTTGAATTTTATGAATTTTATGAATTTTATGAATTTTTTGAATTTTTTGAATTTTATAAAATTCAAGCAAGATTTTTGCTTAAAAGCTCTTGCATTTGTGTTCTTAAAGGTTCTAAAAATTCGCTGCCATCAGCCACAAAGCTTGGCAAAAAGATGATTTTTACTACGCCACTATGTAATAAAAGCTTTTTGCTATCAAAAATATTTCTGCTGCCTACGATAAGCGCTGGCTGAACCTTTAAGCCAAGCTTATTGGCAATTATCCCAGCTCCTGGCTGAAACTTTAAAAGCTTATCGCCTTTGCTTCTTGTGCCTTCTGGAAATATCATTATAGCTTTGTTTTGTGCTATTTTTTCTTTGGCTGATTTTAGGATGTGGACGATTTCTCGTGGATTTTTTCTATCAATTAAAATGCAACCAGAGCTCTTAAATCCAGCGCCCAAAAGCGGCACCTTGGCAAGTTCGCGTTTAGCCACCCAGCTCGTATCTTTTGGATGAAGCTCATCAAAAAGCAAAATATCAAGCAAGCTTTGATGATTTAAAATAAACATCTGCGCATCTTCATCTAGCTTGCCCTCAATTTCAAGCTTATAAGAGACAAAAAGACGAGGTAATTTAGCGATAATTCTGCGGATTTTACGCTGTTTTGAAGGAAAAATCTTCATACAAAGCACAAAAAAAGCAGCGATGATAAAAAGGATGAAAATAGCAAAAAGAGAGTAAATCTTATTTAATATTTTCATTTCTTATCCAGCCGATTTTTTGGTTTTCAAGCATGATTTTTGTGTATTGCCCACTTTTACCTAAAACCTTGACACTCTCATCATTTGCGGATTTGTAAAATACGCTTGAGCCAGAAGTTGGCAAAATCGTAACTTCTGCGCCACTTTTAATAGTAATTTGTGAAAATGGCCTAGCATCATAAAGCGCATAAACGCCTAAAATAATCGCAATAACAAGGCAGTAAAACGAACGCCAAAGCATAAAGCCAAAAAGTGCCAAAATAATTAAAGCATAAATTGTGATCGCCTTGTATTTAGCAAACTCGCTCTCACTTGGATTTAGATTTGTTTGTGTGCTAAGCTCTGAGCTTGTTGGGCGGATTGGAACGTCTATGTATTCGTAACTGCCTGTGGCTGTGTTGTAGTAGCAAAATGAGATGTTTTGGACACTATTTGGCGCAATTAAAAAGTAGTTTGCGCTCATTTTTTCCACGCCGCCTTTTATGTTTTCTACGCCTGATTTTGCGTTTGAAATTGGGATTTTAAACTCGCTTAAATTGCCATTTGTGGCTTCTAGCTCGATATTTACAAGATTGCTAAACTCATCAAATTTGCTAGCCTTAAAGCTTTTTAAAGCTAGATTTTTTGCTACAACATTGCTAAAATCATCATTTGGCACAAGTTCTTTGATATTTGGTAAATGTGGCTTTAAGCCATCTCTAAAAACTAATTCATCGCCACGCTTTAAAACAACTGCGATTTCTTTTATATTTGCTGATTGATTTGTGGCTACAAACCAAAGTTGGACAAGGGATTCTTTTTTATTTATTGAGACGAATTTTGCCTTTGGGTTTAAAAGTTTTATTCCACTAGAATCGACCATAACGCTAGGATGTAGCGAGCTTAGCACATCTGAGACGACTTTGATTTCTATCAAAAAAGGCTCAAAGAGAAAAGCCTCTTTTGTTTTTAGTTCTGCGTTTAATACAGCACTTACTGCATTTGAAGTTTCGTAGATTTCACCTGCGTTAGCATCTGGTTCGTCACTGCCGGCTATTGCTTTGATTGTTTCTTGATTTATTTTATTTTTATAATCATTTGAATTTTTTGAATTTTGCGTGTTTTGTGAATTTTGTGTGCTTTGCTGGTTTTGTGGCGCTGAATTTTTTAAATCTTGCGAAATTTGTGTGTTTTGTGGCACTGTGCTAGGCGATGAATTTTTTAAGTTTTGTTCAGTTTTTTGATTTTGGAGCGGATTTGCCTTTTTAAACACACTTACTTCATCTTGCCCCAAAGCCAAAGCAAAAATAAAAGCCAAAACGCAAAAAATTCTAGCTAGCAAAGTAATCCTTTTAGCATTTTAACTCCATCATCACTGCCTAGAATTTTCTGGCAAGCTCTTTCAGGATGCGGCATAAGCCCAAAAATATTTTTATTTTTATCGCAAATTCCAGCGATTTGATGCTTTGAGCCGTTTAAGTCTGTGATATTGCCATTTTTGTCGCAGTATTTTAGCAGCACTTGGTCGTTATCCTCAAGGCTTTTTAGCGTTTCATCATCAGCAAAGTAATTGCCCTCGCCGTGAGCCACTGGAATGTTTAAAATCTCGCCATTTTGAGTGTGTTTTAAAAAGGCGTTTTTGTTTGAAATTACCTTGATTTGCGTGATTTTGCTTATAAAGCTCATGCTAGTGTTTTTTAGCATCGCACCTGGCAAAAGACCAAGCTCTAAAAGCATTTGAAAGCCATTACAAATGCCCAAAATTTTGCCGCCTTTTTTAGCATGTTCAACTACAGCACTCATCGCTGGGCTAAACTTCGCAATCGCACCAGTTCTTAGATAATCACCATGGCTAAATCCGCCTGGAAGCACGATAAGATCGGCTTTTATATCAGTTTCTGTGTGCCAGTAGATTTTCGTTTTTGCCCCCAAAAGCTCAAAGGCATAAGCTGTGTCTCTCTCGCAGTTCGTGCCAGGAAATGTAATAATAGCTACTTTCATTTTAGTATCTCGTAGTCTTCTATAACAGGATTTGCCAAAAGCTCATCGCACATTTGCTTGATTTTTTCGTCGCTTACATCGTCCTCAAAATCAATCACAATTTGCTTGCCGATACGCACGAGTTTAACGCCGTTAAAGCCAAGCGATGTTAAAGCATGCCTTGTAGCCTTACCAGCTGGGTCAAGCACACCCTCTTTTAAGAATACATTGATTTTTACTTGCATAATCCATCCTTTATATAATTTCCTAAAAATAGGAATTTTCTAGCTATGGCTTGTCTCGCACGCCTATTGCACACAAACTTCGTAAAAACTTCATTGCGACGCACGAAAGTGCGTCTCATTCG
>CALEHZ010000243.1 GCA_937875715.1 uncultured Campylobacter sp.
CAACTCAAGCGGAGTCAGTTTTGTTTTAAGTTGAATACGCTGATGATTGTAGTGGACGACTCAGGAAAAATGAGGAAGTGTTGTGAACAAGCTTATATATATATTCTGTTTTGTCAACGTATATACAGGATTCTTCTCTTAATTTTTCAAAGCTTTGAATCCCGATAGGAAGTTTTCTGTTACTTACATCGGCACACATAGATTTTCTCCTTTCCGATTATTTAATTCTATTATAAATAGTATAACATTCAGATTCTATGCTGTCGAGTGAAATATCTGCAATATTCAACAATTATATGTTCATACAGTACAGTTTAAAGCTCTTTTGATTATAAGTCGTGATTTTCTATTATCATATTATATGTAGCCTATCGGCAATATTCTGCAAAGCGTTACAGAACTGAAAATCCTGTGTCAATGATGTCAGCAACGGGTCACCTTCACGAATACGCATAGTACGTCTTATTTCCTTGGGTATGACTACTCGTCCCAAATCGTCGATTCTTCTTACAATACCTGTTGCTTTCATAAAATACCTCCATGCAATTATAATTAATGCCAAAAGCATTATAGCGTTAACTATAAAAATTATTTTCATTTGCTATAATTGTATTGCAGAAATAGTATTTACTGTTTTTTTTGCTTTATTCTTACTTTAAAACAGCACCATACAAAGCACGTCTTATAGATTTGTGTAGTCTTGCCTTTTTTTCATACATAAAAAATCGCCGACAAAAACGGCGATTTTCATTATTATGGAATATCTTTAAATATGTTTTACTGATTTTACTGTTCTTCGTTTGTCAGCAAGACCTCAATATCCCCTTTATTTTTTTTATCATATATTTCCAACAATCAGCCTCTTCTTTCAAATTAATTATGTCCGATACAGCTGAAAGTTATACTATTATAATTGATTTTCATGCTCAACGTAAAAGAGCATATACCTGATTTTAGCAACAGAAGGGCAGAATGTTCATTTTCGGTGTATACATTAGAAATTTGGTGATGAAAAACTCGCCAAAGTTGATAAAAGCTTGACAAAAAATAAGTATGATGATATAATTATTAAAATATTTATGACGATTTTCCATTTATTTTTTAATATAGAACAGAAGTATGGATACATTTTTTGACACGAAAAAAAGGAGATGACAGTTTTAATGGGGATAACAATCAACACCAACATCAGTGCAGTAAATGCTTGCGGTACTCTTAAAAAAACAGAAAAAAAGAGTATCGGAAATCTTGAAAAGCTTGCTTCAGGAAGCAAAATAAATAAAGCAGCTGATGATGCTAGCTCGATGAGTATCGCTGATAGTTTGCGGGCACAAGCTGATGGACTAGGCAAAGCAATAGCTAATGGAAATGACGCTATAGGCATACTTCAAACCGCTGATAATGCAATGGCTGAGCAAATCGAAATCCTTGAAACCATAAGAGTAAAATCCATCCAAGCAGCAAGCGATGCACAAACCAGACAAAGCCGAGCTGCTATCCAACAAGACATAATCCGCCTTTTAGAAGAATTTGATAATATCGCAAATACCACCAGCTTTAATGGTCAAAAGCTGCTTAATGGCAATTTTAGCAATAAGCATTTTCAAATCGGCGCTTACTCAAATGAAACCATTGATATAAGCATAGGAAATACAAATAGCAATACTTTGGGGCATATTACTTACAATACAAGCTCGCCGTTTATTTATGAAAATAGCGCAAATTTTAAAGATGCTGTTTGGACTTTTCGTTTAAATTATGGCTCTTTAAATAGCGAATACAGAGAGTTTGATTTTAGTGGTGCTGATCTTTTAGAAAAAGGGCTTAAATTTATCACAGATCAAATCAATGGCGTTGGTAAAGAATATGGAATTATAGCAAAGGCTAAAAACGACATAATGCCTTCTGTGCCGATTTTAGGCTCTTTTGGTCAGCCTTTTAGCTTGGAAATAAACGGAGTAAGTATATTAAATAGAGTAAATATTCAAAGTGGCGACAGCGATGGGCTTTTAGTAAATTCTATAAATTCTTTTACTAGCACTACTGGAGTAACAGCATCAAATGAAGGCGGAACACTAAAATTAGTTAGTAAAGATGGTTTACCTATACATGTAAATGCAAATCCACCTAGTTCCGTTGGAATGGCTATGGCAGATGATACAGGAAATCCTACAACCGAAGCTTTAATACTTGGCGAATTAACAATAGGTAGGGAAGGTAGTTCATCGCCAAGCTATTCAATAATAGCTAAAAATGCACAAGCACGGGGAGCAAAAGGCGTAGAAGTAGCTGGTTTAACATTTGATGCAAATACTAGATTTGATAATAATACAAATCTTGCTTTTGCGACTACAAATTTGCGTGATTTTCTAACGCATGATTTAGATGGATTTTTAGCAAAATCAATGGGCTTTGGGCTTGTCGGCAGGCAAGGGCAAGAGCGAGAAGGTGGCGTTTATAGCTTTGAGGCTGCTGAAATTATGATAGACATTAGCGTAGTGGCGCTTAAAAACCTTGATAGAATCCGCTCAGACATCGGCTCAACACAAAATCAAATCATTTCTACAATCAACAATATCGCTACCACACAAATAAATGTAAAAGCAGCTGAGAGCCAACTGCGTGATGTAGATTTTGCTATTGAAGCGGCGAATTTTAATAAGCAAAATATTTTAATGCAAAGTGGCTCATACAGCCTAGCACAAGCAAACACAATACAACAAAATGTAATGAGATTATTACAATAATTTTATAAAATTCAAAACTAAATTTTCTAAGAATTTTATAAAATTCAAACCTAGCGAACCTAGAAGCAAAAAATTCAAAACCTGAATTTTCTAAAAAACTCAAAAAATTAAAAGATTTTTTAAAGGACAAAAATGCAAAATACTAAA
>CALEHZ010000244.1 GCA_937875715.1 uncultured Campylobacter sp.
GGACCTATGGCTCAAACTCGTGAACATATTCTATTAAGCCGTCAAGTAGGTGTTCCTAAATTAATCGTATTTTTAAATAAATGTGATATGGTTGATGATGAAGAATTACTTGAACTTGTTGAAATGGAAGTTCGTGAATTATTAAATGAATACGGATTCCCTGGTGATGATACTCCAATCGTAAAAGGCTCAGCACTTCAAGCACTTGAAGAGGCAAAAGCAGGCACTGATGGAGAGTGGTCAGCTAAAATCATCGAACTTATGAGCGCTGTTGATAGCTATATCCCAACTCCAACTCGTGACACTGATAAAGATTTCTTGATGCCTATCGAAGATATCTTCTCAATTTCTGGTCGTGGTACAGTTGTAACTGGACGTGTTGAAAAAGGTGTTGTAAAAGTAGGTGATACTATTGAAATCGTAGGTCTAAGAGATACTCAAACAACAACAGTAACTGGCGTTGAGATGTTCCGTAAAGAAATGGATCAAGGTGAGGCTGGTGATAATGTTGGTGTTCTACTACGCGGAACTAAAAAAGAAGATGTTGAGCGTGGTATGGTTCTTTGTAAGCCAAAATCAATCACTCCACATACAAAATTTGAGGCAGAAGTTTATATCCTAACAAAAGATGAAGGTGGTCGTCACACTCCATTCTTTAACAACTATCGCCCACAATTCTATGTTCGTACAACAGATGTTACTGGCTCAATCACACTAGCTGCTGGCACTGAGATGGTTATGCCTGGTGATAATGTAAAAATCACTGTTGAACTAATCGCTCCTGTTGCGCTAGAAGATGGAACACGCTTTGCGATCCGTGAGGGTGGACGCACAGTTGGTTCAGGTGTTGTATCTAAAATCCTAGCTTAATTTTTGCTCATATGGTGAATTTTATAAAATTCACCATATGAAATTTAAATATTGAAGAGTTTAAAATGGCAAGTAATGTAAGAATAAAAATTGGTCTAAAATGCTCAGAGTGTGGTGATATAAACTATACTACTACAAAAAATAGCAAAAAGACAACTGATAAAATAGAGCTTAAAAAGTATTGTCCTCGTCTTAAAAAACACACAATACATAAAGAAACTAAGCTTAAATAATTGCCCATAGGGCAGTAGCTCCAACGGTAGAGCGCCGGATTCCAAATCCGATGGTTGGGGGTTCGAATCCCTCCTGCCCTGCCACTACAAGGTTAGATATGGATAAGTTGATAAGTTATTTCAAATTAGCACGAGTTGAACTAGCAAAGGTTATTTTCCCTACAAAAGAGCAGGTTCGAACTGCTTTTGTAGCTGTTTTTTCAGTTGTAGCTATAGTATCGCTATTTTTAGCGCTTGTTGATTTACTAATGAGCTTTAGTATTTCAAAGTTTGTAGCATAAGGATTGGAAAATGGCTCATAAATGGTATGCTATACAAACTTACGCTGGTAGTGAAATGGCGGTAAAAAAAGCTATTGAAAATTTGGTCATAGACCATGGAATAAGTGAGAAGTTAGCACAAATTTTGGTGCCAACTGAAGATGTAATAGAAATAAAAAATGGTAAGCAAAAAATAAACGAGCGAACTCTTTACTCTGGTTATGTTTTTGCAAATCTCGATTTAGATACTGCACTTTGGCACTTGATTCAGTCTTTGCCAAAGGTTAGTAGATTTATCGGTGAATCCAAAAAGCCAACGCCTTTAAGCGAAAAAGATGTAAATCAAATCATAGAAAAAGCGAGCAAAAAAGAAGCGCCTAAGCCAAAGATTTCTTTTGAGCCTGGTGAGATTGTTCGTGTAATTGATGGTCCTTTTGCAAACTTTAATGCCACCGTTGAAGAGTATAATATGCTTCAAGGAAAATTACGCTTAAATGTTTCAATTTTTGGTCGTAGCACACCAGTTGAGATTTTGTATTCACAAGTAGAAAAGATAATTTAAGGAGAATAAAATGGCTAAAAAAGTAGTCGGTGAAATTAAGCTTCAAATAGCAGCTACAAAAGCAAATCCAAGTCCGCCAGTTGGTCCAGCTCTTGGTCAACAAGGTGTAAATATTATGGAATTTTGTAAAGCATTTAATGAGCGCACAAAAGATATGGCTGGATTTAACATTCC
>CALEHZ010000245.1 GCA_937875715.1 uncultured Campylobacter sp.
TACACTATGGTGCTGGGGTTGTGGCGATGGTGTAATTCTAAAAAGCATAATCCGTGCTATCGATGCGATGGGCTGGGATATGGACGATGTGTGCTTGGTAAGCGGTATAGGCTGTTCTGGGCGTATGAGTAGCTATGTGAATTGTAACACAGTTCATACTACTCACGGACGCGCGATTGCCTACGCAACAGGTATAAAACTAGCAAATCCTAATAAGCATGTAATCGTAGTAACTGGCGATGGTGATGCCCTAGCAATCGGTGGAAATCACACCATCCACGGATGTCGCAGAAATATAGATATAAATCACATTTTGGTAAATAACTTCATCTATGGTCTAACAAATAGCCAAACAAGCCCTACTACGCCACAAGGCTTTTGGACTGTTACAGCACAATGGGGAAATATAGATCCAAACTTTGATGCTGCTAAGCTAGCAATTGCAGCAGGTGCCTCTTTTGTAGGTCGCCAAAGCATCATAAATCCAGCTCAGCTTGAAAAGCTATTTATAGAAGGCTTTAAGCACGAGGGATATAGCTTTTTTGATGTGTTCTCTAACTGCCACATTAACCTAGGTCGCAAAAACAAAATGGGCGAGGCAGTAGAAGCGATAAAATGGGTTGATAGCCGCACTGTAAGCAAATCAAAATTTGATGGTATGAGTGAAGAAGAGCGCAAAGGGCTATTCCCACTTGGTGTGTTACATAAAGATGAAAGCCGCATAGAGTATTGTAAAGCTTATGCTAAGGTCAGGGAAGCGGCACAAACTAAGAGTAAAATTAACTTTGAGGAGATAATAAAATGACGCAATTAAGATTTGTTGGTGTTGGCGGTCAGGGCGTTATTTTAGCAGGTGAAATTCTCTCAGCTGCCAAAATCGCTGATGGCGGATATGGAGTAAAAGCAAGCACTTATACTTCACAAGTGCGTGGCGGCCCTACAAAGGTGGATATTTTGCTAAGCGATGATGAAATACTCTATCCTTACGCAAATGAAGGCGAGATCGACTTCATGCTTGCTACTGCGCAAAAAAGCTATGATGCTTTTAAAGAGGGTGTAAAAGAAGGCGGCATAATCGTGGTAGAACCAAACCTAGTAACCCCAAGCGAAGAAGATAAAAAACGCTGGAAAATCTACAATATTCCTATCATTTCAATAGCCAAAGATGAAGTAGGAAATGTAATCACTCAAAGTGTGGTAGCACTTGGTGTGGCTATGGAATTTACAAAAGTAATGGATATAGAAAAAGTGCGTGAAAGAATGCTCTCATCAGTGCCTGAGAAGGTAAAAGCTGCTAATGAAAAAGCGTATGAACTAGGCATTAAATACGCAAAAGAAGCTAAGGCGTAATTTTTTGTAATTCTCGTAAATTGAACCTGTGGCTTGTCTCGTGGCTTACTGCGACGAAAGCTAGTTTCGCACTTCGCTCCACGCACCACAAGTGCGCGTTCGCTCGTGCTTACTACCTTTCGCCACATTAAGCTCACGATACTTCGCCAAGCTGCTTAAATAGACTTTTCTTTAACATTTCAGAAAATTCAAAACCATTTTAGAAAATTCAAGTTTGAATTTTCTGAAATTTTTGGTTAGTTGACTGCAGCGAGTTTGAATTTTCTGAATTTTCAGAAAATTCAGCTGTTTTAAAAAATTCAAAAGCTTTTAAACCTTGAATTTTCTGAATTTTTAGAAAATTCAAAATCGCAGCAGTGGATGAGCCAGAAAATTCAAAGCTGAATTTTCTGAAAGTCTGAATTTTCTGAAAGTTTTGAATTTTCTGAACTTTCAGAAAATTCAGCGTTTTTGGGGGTTGTGGGGGTATTTTTGAATTTTCTAAAATTAAAAAATTCAAAAAATTCAGAAAATTCAAAACTCGCGGTAGCGGCAGTTAAATAAAAGGCGCGGCATTTTAGATGATTTTTGCTGCTGGGAGACAGAATACATAATTCATCAAGGCTCGCAGCAGTGAAAAGCACACCCAACGGGTGCGTAGCAAAAAAAGCCCCGCCAGCCGAATTTTAGAAAATTCAAAAAATTTTTACAAACAAAATCGCTTTAAAATATCGCTATAAGCATCAATTCGCCTATCTCTTAAAAACGGCCACCACCTTCTTACATTTTCACAGCGTCCCAAATCAATATCCAAAACCTGGCAAACCTCGCTTTTATCATCCGCGCAAAAAAGCTCTTCGCCCTGCGCTCCATAAACAAAGCTATTTCCCCAAAATCTAATTCCTTCATTTTGCTCGCAAACTGCGTTTTTATCACTTAAAGCAGCAGATTCAAATCCCATGCGATTTATGGCTATCACAGGCAAGCCATTTGCCACCGCATGTCCTCTTTGGACGGCTTTCCACGCATTTAGTTGCCTTTGCTTTTCATCATCGCTATCACCATCAAACCAGCCAATCGCCGTAGGATATATGAGAATTTCAGCGCCTTTTAGCGCCATTATTCTAGCAGCTTCTGGATACCACTGATCCCAGCATACCAAAACGCCAAGCCTACCCACGCTAGTATCAATAGGCTCAAAGCCCAAATCGCCTGGAGTAAAATAAAACTTCTCATAAAAGTTCGGATCATCTGGAATATGCATTTTTCTATATTTTCCAGCCACTTTGCCGTCACTTTCAAAGACAACTGCTGTATTGTGATACAGACCTGCGCTTCGCTTTTCAAACAAAGATGTCACCAAAACGATCTTATTTTCCCTAGCCACCTGCGCCCAAAACTCGCAGTCACTGCTAAAATCATTTGCCAAATCAAAATTATCCACATTTTCTTTTTGACAAAAATACGCATTTTGATGAAGTTCGCTTAAAATCACAAGCCTAGCACCATTTTTTGCCGCTTTTTTTATAAGCTCGCAAGTCCTTAAAATCGTGCTTTCCTTGCTACCTTGATACTCGTGCGCCACCAGCCCTACTTTTAAGAGCCCTACTTTTAACATATCTTTCATATTTCGCCCCTTTCTTCTTTTTCATCATCTGTGATGTCAAAATGCACTTCAAAAATCCACTTATTTTCGCTAAATTTCTCTCTAATTTCTCTTTCAAGCTCTTCTTCTACCTCGTGCGCTTCTTTTAAAATAATATTTGGATCAAACACCAAATGAGCACCAAAATAGCAGATATTTCCGCTTTTTCTAGTGCGGATTAAATGCGTTGAGAGAATTTTATCTTTTTTAGCAATTAACTCTTTTATCTCATTTGTCATCTCATCAGGCAGCGAGGCATCTAGCAGCGAATACAAGCTTTCTTTTACAAGTGGCAGAGCTGAAAAAACGATATAAGCACTAACTGCCATACCAAAAAGCGCATCAATTATAACTAAACCACTAAAATGCACAGCCACCAAAGCTGCAATTGTAGCTAGATTTGTAAACAAATCCACCTCATAGTGCAGCGCATCAGCGTAAACTATCATGCTGCCGCTTTTAGCGCTTGCGTGCCTTAAATAAAACACCAAAAGTGCTGTCAAAACCACTGAAATTATCATCACCCAAAGCGCAATGCCAAATTCAAGTGGCTTTGGGTCAAATAGCTTTAAAACGCCTTGATAAGCTACAAATAGTCCAACTCCAGCTATAAAAAGTCCTTCAAAAAGTGCTGCTAAGGGCTCAATTTTAGCGTAGCCAAAGTTAAATTGCTCATTTGGACTTTTGTGAGATTTTTTTAGAGCAAAATAATTCATCGCACTAATTAAGCAGTCTCCAAGCGAGTCAAGCGCTGAGCTTATCACAGCTACAGAACCAGAGCTCACGCCAAAAATAAGTTTCACCGCTGCTAAAATACTAGCCACAGTTCCAGCCACAAAAGGCGGTGTAATCGTCATTTTCTCAACCTAACAAAGTGAATTTTTTAAAAATTATATAAAAATTTATTTAATAAATATTTGAATTTTATAAAATTAGTTGCTTACTTTTTATTTTCATAAAATTCAGCTTTTATTAAAACAAAAAAGACTAGAATTAGCCTTTCACACAAAAGTTTTACACAAGGAGTTAAAATGAAAAAGGGCTTTACAATGATTGAGCTGATTTTCGTAATCGTAATTTTAGGCATTTTAGCCTCTGTGGCTATTCCACGACTAGCTAGCACTAGACAAGATGCTGAGATTTCATCAGCAATTGCGAACTTAAGGACATTACAAAGTGATGCTTCAGCATACTATGTAGCCAATGGAGAATTCCCTGATAATTTCAAAGTAATGACAAATGTTAAGGTTGAAAATGAAACAAATGTTGAAAATTGGGGTTTATATGGTGGCTTGAAAGTAGGCAACGATGTAGCATGTATCAATATAACTCTTAAAAATGAAGTAAAAGAGACATTTTTTCAACCAGCTGCTATGATGATAGACCTAGAAAGAGAATCTAGTGATCCACTTTGCCAAGCAGTAAAAAATACACCTAAGTAAAAAAATTTACACAAAATGATATTTATTTCAGAGATTGTACAGGTGAAGGTGAAAATGAAGTGTGCAAAAAATCATTTGTTGGCAAAGGTATATTAATAGGTTCATCAACTTCTGTTTATTAAAGCACAAATAGCCTGAATTTTATGAATTTTCTAAACTGCATTTGAATTTTATAAAATTCAGGCTTTAAAAAATTCATTAGCCTATTTTGGAGAAAAAATGAAACATATCAAAAAATTCACTCAAGTTGCCGGTCGTGGTGCGATTTTGGCGATTTTAGGCTCAGGTCTTGTGGGCTGTGGCACAAACGCTAACGACAATCAAAACGAGCAAATCCAAAAGCAAAATGCCACCGTTTTTATTGAAAAAACCGAAAATGGCTACAAAATCGCAGATGAATTTCCTAGCAACGAAACTAGGGTTTTCTTGCGTGAAAAAGACGCTGATGGCAAGGTAAATGAACGACTTTTAAACCAAGCTGAGATTGATGAAATCCTAAAAGAAGAAAACGCCAAAATAGACGCTGGAACTAGCAATTTAGCAAATGGAGCTCAGCTTAGCAGTGGTGGAATGAGTCTTGGTGAGGCGATTTTAGCCTCAGCAGCTGGTGCGATAATCGGGTCGTGGATAGGCTCAAAACTCTTTAACAGCCCTGGCTACAATGCCGCTCGCTCTAATGCCTACTCAAATCCAAGTGCCTACGCACGCAGCCAAAGCAGCTTTAGTGGGGCAAAAACTGGTGCAAGTGGCGCAAAAAGTGGATTTTTTGGCGGCTCAAACAAAGCTAGCGGTGGCAGCAGCCTAGGCGGATAAATCTTTGAATTTTATGATTTTGTTCGCTGCTGCTGAATTTTTTGAATTTTTTGAAAATGGCTAAATTTATAGGTTTTATAAAATTCAGCAATAAATAAAACTGAATTTTATAAAATTCATAAAATTCAAAATCTATATTTTATAAAATTCATATTCATAAA
>CALEHZ010000246.1 GCA_937875715.1 uncultured Campylobacter sp.
GCTTGTAGCAGGCGTGGCGATGGGGCTAGTTTTTGAAGGCGATAAACACGCGATTTTAACAGACATTATGGGCTTAGAAGACCACGATGGAGATATGGACTTTAAAGTAGCTGGAAGCCGTGATGGCATCACCGCACTTCAAATGGATATAAAGCTAGGTGGCATAAGCCAAGAGGTGCTAAAAGAAGCCTTAGCGCAGGCAAAAGAAGGCAGAGAGCATATCCTCTCACTTATGGAGGCAGCTGACGCGCAAATCGTGCTAAATGAAGAGGTTTTACCAAAGCTAGAGCTATTTAGCATAGACCCAAGCAAAATCGTAGATATCATCGGCCAAGCTGGCAAAACTATCAAAGAAATCATTGAAAAATGGGGCGTAAATATAGATTTGGATAGAGAAAAAGGCGAGGTAAAAATCCAAGGCAGCCAAAAAAGCGCAGTTGATGGCGCAAAAGAGCATATTTTAGGCATTGCAAATAGCTCTTTTGGCGGACGAAAAGGGGCGGGCAAAAAAGCTGATATCAGCTCATTTAGCGTGGGCGAGAGCTTTAATGGCGTGGTAAAAAATCGCACTAGCTTTGGCGCTTTTGTGGGGCTTAGAGATGGCGTAGATGGACTACTTCACATCAGCAAAATCAAAGGCGAACTAAAAGAAGGTGATAAGATAAATGTAAAAATTGCTGAGATTAAAAACGGCAAAATTTCGCTAGAATTGGTATGAGTTTAGAAAATTCAAAGCCTGAATTTTCTGAGTGTGGCTTGTCTCGTGGCTTATTTTTACTAAACTTCGCTCACACTTCACTGCGCCGCACAAAAGTGCGGCTCATTCGTGTTCGCTCAGTTTAGCAAAACTAAGCTCACGATACTTCGCCAAGGTGTTTTAGAAAATTCAGACTTTGGAAAATTCACTGGACAGATTTGAATTTTCTGAATTTTCTGAATTTTTTAGAAAATTCAAAACCAAAAAATACCCCACACTCCCAAAAAACGCTAGAATTTTTATGAATTTTCTAAAATTAGCAATTTTTAGAAAATTCATAAAAATTCTAGCTAAATTTCGCTATAATCGCTAAATTTTATTTTAAAGGCAAAAAATGTTTGAAACTATAATCGGACTTGAGGTCCATTGTCAATTAAATACCAAAACTAAGATATTTTGTTCGTGTGCGACTAGCTTTGGAGATGAGGCAAATGCTAATACTTGCCCAACTTGTCTGGCGCTGCCTGGAGCTCTTCCGGTGCTAAATAAAGAAGCACTACAAAAGGCAGCTAGCTTTGGCTTTGCGGTAAATGCGAAGGTAAATCAAAAATCAGCTTTTGATAGAAAAAATTATTTTTATCCAGATTTGCCAAAAGCGTATCAAATATCGCAGTGGACGACACCTGTGGTAGAAAATGGCGAGCTTTTTATCACCACTGATGCTGGCGAAAAGCGCATTGGCATTACACGCGCTCACCTTGAAGAAGACGCCGGTAAAAACACGCACGGAGCAAGTTCAAGCATGGTGGATCTTACCCGCTCGGGCACGCCACTACTAGAAATCGTAAGCGAACCTGATATGCGCTCGGCTGACGAGGCTGTGGCGTATCTAAAAAAGCTTCATAGCATTTTGCGCTTTTTAAACATAAGCGATGCGAATATGCAAGAAGGTAGTTTTCGCTGTGATGTGAATGTAAGCATCCGTCCGGTGGGCGATCCTAAGCTCTATACAAGAGTGGAAATAAAAAATCTTAACTCATTTCGCTTTATCGCAAAAGCGATAGAATACGAAGTAGAGCGCCAAAAAAATGCCTGGGAAGATGGAAAATATGATAGCGAAGTCGTCCAAGAAACTCGTCTTTTTGATACAAACAAGCTTGTAACAAAGCCTATGCGAAGCAAAGAAGAAGCGGCTGAATATCGCTATTTTCCAGACCCAGACTTGCTGCCTGCGGTGCTAAGTGATGAGATGATGGCAGCAGCTAGAAATCTGCCTGAACTGCCTGATGAGAAAAAAACTAGATATGTAGAAAAGCTTGGCTTAAAGCCTTATGATGCTGGTGTAATCGTATCTAGCTATGAAATGGCAAGGTATTTTGAGGATTTAATAAATGCTGGACTTTCGCCAAAACTATGCGTAACTTGGCTGTGTGTGGAGCTTTTAGGACGCCTTAAAAACGGCGTTACAATAGAAAATAGTCCAGTTAGCAGTGCTAAAATGATTGAGCTTTTAAAGGCGATTGAAGATAGCACGATTAGTGCAAATGCTGCTAAAAAGGTGCTTGATGAGCTTGTGGCTGATGAGAGTGCACAAGTGGGTGCTGTGATAGATAAGCTTGGGCTTAAGCAAGTAAGCGATGATGGCGCAATAATCGCTATAATTGATGCGGTGCTAGGCGCAAACGCTGAAAAAGTCACTGAGTATAAAAGTGGAAAAGATAAGCTGTTTGGCTTTTTTGTAGGGCAGGTGATGAAAGAAGGCAAAGGCGCCTTTAATCCAGCAAAGGTAAATGAGCTATTAAAGGCGAAATTGGGCTAGAATTTTTTGAATTTTCTAGTACAAAAGGCAGAGCAAAGATGAAAAAGTGGCAAGAGCTGATTTTAAACTCGCTTTTAAATTTTAGTATGGCTTTGGTGGCTGGTGGATTTTTAAAACTAGTTTTGGATAAAGGTAGTGCGATAAGTTCTGTAATTGTGATTATCTGTGGTGTTTATTTATTTGGATTTTTGTCTGTATTGACATACAATAGCGATAAGGAGAAATGATGGATTTGGCGGCTTGGATTGTTGTAATTTTAACTATTGCGGCTAGTTTTTTTGGCTACTGGGTGGCAAATGCTGAAAAGAAAAAACCGGCTTTAAAAAACTAGGATAAAACATGGCAAATATCGCAGTTATCGGTGCTGGAGCGTGGGGTAGGGCACTTAGCTACGCCCTTGGGCTTAATAATTCTTGTAAAAACGCATCAGCCACTGGGCGCAGCACAAATGAGCTTTGTTCGCTTAATGAGGCTTTTAAAAGCGAATATATCGTCTTTGCGATGGCTACACAAAAGACAAGAGAATTCTTAGAAAAAAACGCTGATAAAATAAATGAGAATTCTAGAATTCTAGTAGCCCAAAAGGGCATTGAGACAAGCACAGGAGCCTTTTTACACGATATTTTTAAAGAATATTTTGACGCTAAAAATCTAGCATTTTTGAGCGGTCCAAGCTTTGCTAGTGAAGTAGAAAATAATCTGCCTTGTGCGGTGGTGGTTTCAAGCTTTGATGAGAATTTGGCTAAGAACTGGGCTAGTTTTTTTCCGCCTTTTATGAAGTCTTATGAGAGCGATGATGTCGTGGGCTGCGAGATTTGCGGTGCGTATAAAAATGTAATCGCAATAGCTGGTGGAATCTGCGATGGGCTTGGGCTTGGAAATAACGCAAGGGCAAGTTTAATGGCGCGTGGCTTAGTAGAAATGGCTAGATTTGGCGAATTTTTTGAGGCAAAAAGTGAAACATTTTTAGGGCTCTCTGGCGCTGGGGATTTGTTTCTCTCTGCTAGTAGCGAGCTTTCACGCAATTTTAGAGTGGGCAAAATGCTAGCAAAAGGCGTTCATTTGTCTGCTATATTAGAGAATTTGGGTGAAGTGGCAGAAGGTGTGCCCACAGCTCACGCAGTTGTCAAAATAGCTGAAAATAAGGGGATTTATACGCCGATTGCCACGCAGATTTCAGCTGTGATAAATGGCAAAGATGTCCGCCTAGCACTTGCTGATTTGCTTAAAAAAAGCTGAATTTTATGAATTATTACAAAAGCTTATCTGTCTCTTAGACCAAGCTCTTTTACAAGATTGCTATAAACCTCGTATTTAGTAGCTTTTAAATATTTTAATAGACGCTTTCTGCGACCTACTAATTTTAAAAGACCAAGACGTGAGCTAAAATCTTTTTTGTTGATTTTAAGGTGTTCTGTAAGCTCACTAATACGTGTGCTAAGAAGTGCGATTTGAACCTCGGCAGAGCCGGTGTCACCTGATTTTCTAGCGAATTTCGCAATGATTTGCGATTTTTGCGCCGTATCCAAAGCCATGTTAGCCTCCTGATAGGTAAAATAAAAAGTGGGAATTATATCACAAAAAACAAAAAAATAGCTTAAAATAAAGAAAATTTAATATATTTTTTGCTAAAATCCCGCACTTATTTTTATCAAAAGGACTTACATGTTATTTACAAAAGCTAGTGAATATGCGCTTTTAGCTAGCATTTATTTAATGGACGAAGAATATCCACAAGATGTCGAAAAAATAGCCTCTGAGCTATGTCTTTCTAAAGCTTTTTTAGCAAAAATTTTACAAAGCTTGGCAAAAGATGGCGTTCTAAAATCCTTTAAAGGCGCTGGCGGCGGCTTTTGCTTGGCAAGAAGTGCTAATGAAATTAAACTAAAAGAAATCGCAGAAGCTGCTGAGAAGCATGAATTAAAGGTGTTTGTTTGCTCTGATGGTAACTCACCTTGCGATCCAAGCAGAGTTGCAAAATGTAAAGTTCATCCATTTTTCATGGCTTTACAAAGTAAAGTTGATGATTTTTTATCCTCTTTAACCCTTGCTGATTTGAGAAAATAATGCCAAAAAAAAGCGGCTTTTTAAGCCTGATTGCACCATATTTTGCGCCTATAATTGCGCCTGTTTTAAAAAGCAAAAGCTTAACCATAGTTTTTGTGATAATGGCGATTTTGGCAATTATCATTGTGCCGCTACCAACGGCTGTGCTAGACTTTTTTCTAGCACTTTCAATCTCACTTTCAGTGCTTATAATCTTAATCGCTGTTTATATACCAAAGCCGACTGACCTTAGCACCTTTCCAACGCTGGTGCTTATTATTACGCTATTTAGACTTTCTTTAAATATAGCTACAACACGTATGATTTTAAGCCAAGGACACAATGGCCCAGCTGCTGTTAGCGAGATTATCGCTAGTTTTGGCGAGTTTGTAGTCGGCGGAAACTTTGTAATTGGCGTTATTATATTTTGTATTTTGGTGCTTATTAACTTCATGGTTGTAACAAAGGGTTCAACTCGTGTAAGTGAGGTTCAAGCACGTTTTACGCTAGATGCGATGCCAGGAAAACAAATGGCAATCGATGCTGACCTAAATGCTGGGTTAATTGATGAAGCCACAGCTCGTAAAAGACGCGCTGACATTATCGGTGAGGCGAATTTTTACGGCGCAATGGATGGATCTAGCAAATTCATAAAAGGTGATGCAGTTGCTGGTATCATCATCACTATTATAAATATCATTGGCGGCTTTGCTATAGGCGTTTTTCAGCACGGACTAGCTGCTAGCGATGCTGCTGGAACATATACAATACTTACAATCGGCGATGGGCTTGTAAGCCAAATCCCAGGACTTATCACATCAACTGCTACTGCTATCATCATCACACGCTCATCAGGCGGAAAAGAAGATGAGAAAAACTTCGCAGAAGGCGTGGTTGACCAGCTTTTTGGCGAGAGTAAAACGCTTTTTATCGTCGGCTCAATCCTTATGTTATTTGCGCTGGTGCCTGGCTTGCCGACACTTTCACTTGGCTTTATGGCACTTGTATTTTTAGGAATCGGCTTTGCTATCTATAAGGTTCAAAATGGTAATTTTGGCGCTCTAACACAGATATTTTCAAAAGGCAAAAGTCCTTCGCCAACTGGTGCTAGCAGCGGTGCAGTCAGCCCCGCAGCTAGCAGCGGTGCAGCCGCTCCAAAAGCAAAAAAAACTGACGAGCAAATCGCCCAAGAAGAAAAAAGTAAAATTGATGATATTTTAAAAATGGAGATTTTGGAACTTGATTTAGGCTATGGTCTGCTTAAACTAGCTGAGAGCGAAATAATCGAGCGAATTCGTGGAATGCGCAGAAACATAGCAGCAGCACTTGGCTTTATCATGCCAAAAATCCGCATCCGTGATAATCTACAACTACCACCAAATGATTATATATTCAAGCTTAAAGGTGTGCCAATTGGCTCAGGGCAAATTTACCCTGATAAGTTTTTAGCCATGGATAGTGGCTATGTAAGTGCTAGTATCGATGGAATTCCTACAAAAGAGCCAGCTTTTGGGCTTGATGCGCTGTGGATAGATAGCAAAAGCAAAGAAGATGCTATTTTAAATGGCTACACAGTGGTCGATCCTGCAAGTGTGATTAGCACACACATGAGTGAGCTAATCAAGCAAAATGCTAGCGAGCTACTTACCAAGCAAGAGACACAAAATCTGCTTGATAGGCTTAAAAATGACTATCCAATTGTCGTAGAAGAAGCTATGCGAAACTGCGATGTAGGCTTGATTTATAGCGTTTTACAACTGCTTTTAAAAGATAATATTCCAATAAAAGATATGTTAAGTATAATTGATGCTATTGATAGTATTACAAAACGTGGTATAAAAGATGCTGAAATCATCGCTGAGCACGTGCGAAGCACACTAAATAGAGCAATAACAGATCTTTACAAAGACAGCTCTGGCAAGCTAAACTTCTATATCCTTGAAGCTAGTGCGCAGCAAAAGCTAGTAGAAGCTGTAACCTACAAAGAAGGCAAGTATAAAATCGCAATTGGCGCTGGGCAAACAACAGCACTAATAAACGCTTTGCGCCGTGCTAAAGAAACTCGTCCAATGAGCGCTGAGGGCGAAATGGTGCTTTGTGTGGACCCTACAATTCGCCGCTTTATCAGCGATGCAAGTGCGAACTTTAACCTTGGCATTGTGGTAATGAGCTTTGCTGAAATTGCGCGTGGGGCGGACTTTGAGACATTAGGAGCGATAGAAGTGCCTGGAATGTAGCTTTGAATTTTCTGAATTTTCTGAATTTTCTGGGATTTGTGAGTGTGGCTTGTCTCGCACGCCTATTTTGCTACGCAACCCGTTGGGTGCGACGAAATTTCGCTCGTGCTTCACTGCGCCGCACGCTGAGTGCGGCTCATTCGCA
>CALEHZ010000247.1 GCA_937875715.1 uncultured Campylobacter sp.
TCATTGAATTTCTTTGAATTTTATAGAATACAATCATCAAAAGCGTAGCACTTTTAGTGATTTTTACTGCTGCAAACCGCAGATAGAATATAAAATTTATCAAGACTTACAGCAGTAAAAAGCACAAAAGAGCTTATTTGTTTAGTGCTTCGTTAAATAGCTTTGAGCTTCTCATTACATGATTTGCTTTATCATCGTCTAGTTTGTAGTATCCACCGATATCAACAGGACTTCCTTGATTGCCATTTAGCTCATTTACGATTTGGTCTTTATTTGCGTTTAAAAACTCTGCTAGACCTTTGAACTTATCGCCTAATTCACTATTTGCTAGTTCATTTGCCCAGTAAAATGCTAGGTAAAAGTGAGAGCCACGGTTATCATTTTCGCCTACATTTTTGCGTGGTGAATTGTCGTTTTTAAGGTAGCTAGCGATTGCTTTATCCAAAGTTTGCGCTAGAATTAAAGCACCTTTTTTGCCACTTACATTACCTAAATGCTCCAGGCTTGCCCCAAGTGCTAAAAACTCGCCTAAGCTATCCCAGCGAAGGTGATTTTCATCTATTAGCTGACGCGCGATTTTTGGAGCTGAGCCACCAGCTCCTGTTTCAAATAGTCCGCCGCCATTTAGAAGTGGCACGATTGAGAGCATTTTTGCGCTAGTTCCAAGCTCCATGATAGGGAAAAGGTCAGTTAAATAATCTCTTAAAACATTGCCAGTTACGCTAATAGCGTCTTTGCCTGTGCGCATGATAGCAAGGCTTTCTTTCATTGCTTTTGCGTAATCTAGCACTCTTATATCAAGAGCGCTTGTGTCGTATTTTTTAAGCTCTTCATTTACGATTTTTATCATGCTAGCATCATGCGCTCTATTTTCATCAAGCCAGAAAATCGCCGTAGCACCTGTGGCTTTTGCTCTATTTACCGCTAGTTTTACCCAGTCTTTGATAGCTTCATCTTTTGCTATCATCGCACGCCAAATATCGCCTTTTTCTACTTTAAATGTAAGTTCTTTTACGCCATCACTCAAAATAAACTCGCCATCTTCTTCTGCTATGAAGGTCTTATCGTGGCTGCCGTATTCTTCAGCTTTTTTTGCCATTAGGCCTACATTTGATACTGAGCCAACCACAGCTGGATTTAAGGCACCATTTGCTTTTAGCTCATCTATGATAGCTGCGTAGATTGTAGCGTAGGTTTTATCTGGGATTGCGGCTAGGGTTTCTTGCTCAATGCCATCTTTATTCCACATTCTGCCGCTATTTCTAATCATATTTGGCATTGAATTATCTATAATAATATCGCTTGGGACATGTAGATTTGTGATGCCATTGTCGCTATCTACCATAGCTAGTGCTGGCTGTTTGGCTAGAATTTCATTGTATTTTGCGATGATTTTGTCTTTTAGGCTTGAATTTTCTATTCTAGCAAAAAGGTCTTTTAAGCCGTTATTTGGGTTTACGCCAAGGTCGTTTAGCTGGGCGCCAAACTCGCTAAATAACTCAGCGAAAAACACGCTTACAAAATGCCCAAACATAACCGGATCGCTTACTTTCATCATTGTAGCTTTTAAATGAACTGAGTAAAGTAGGTTTTGTTTTTTGGCTTCGTTTATACTATTTTCAATAAATTTATCAAGGGCTTTTGCGCTTAAAAACGAGGCTGAGATTACATCGCCTTTATTTAGTTTAATGCCGTTTTTTAGCACTTTTTCGCCACTTGCGCCTTTAAATTTTATAGAAAATTCACTTGAATTTTCTGAAATTAGTGATTTTTCATTTGAGTAAAAATCATTGCCGTCCATGTGCGAAACAAAGGTTTTAATATCCTTGTTCCAAGCACCGTTTTTGTGTGGGAATTCCTTAGCGTATTCTTTTACAGCCACGGCGCAACGGCGGTCGCTATTTCCCTCTCTTAGCACTGGATTTACCGCAGAACCTAGCACTTTTGCGTAGCGTGCTTTGATCTCTTCTTCTTTAGCATCTTTTGGCTCTGCTGGATATGCTGGGACTGCGTAGCCTTTTTTATTTAGCTCGTCAATTGCTGCATTTAGCTGCGGAATTGAAGCTGAAATATTTGGTAATTTTATGATATTTGCTTTTGGATCTTGTGTTAGCTGTCCAAGTTTTGCTAGAAAATCAGGGATTTTTTGATCTTCTTTTAAATACTCGCTAAAATTAGCTAGAATTCTACCAGCTAGCGAAATATCCATAGTTTCAATGCTTACATCGCCACGATTTAGATATTCTTTTAGCACCGGAAATAGCGAATAAGTAGCAAGCAGCGGTGCCTCGTCTGTGTAAGTGTAAATGATGTCACTCATGTTTCGTCCTTTAATTTAAAATGTTTTGTGCAAATTGTAGCAAAAAATTTAAAAGGCTTTTAAAAATTTTGGCTGAATTTTATAAAATTTTAGAGAATTTTATAAAAAAAAGAAATTTTTGGATAAAAATGTTACAAATAGTAACAAAATTAAAAAATAATTAACTTTTGTTAAAATTTTAATATCAAAAAAGTTTAAATTGGTTAAAATTACGCCACGAAAATTAAATTTTATAAAAGGGGAAAATATGATTGAACAACCGCAAAACCAAGCGGTATGGGTAGATGAAAGTCGCTGTAAAGCCTGTGATATCTGCGTTAGCTACTGCCCAGCCGGAGTTTTAGGCATGAAAGAAGACGCTCATGCTATTCAAGGCACTTTAATAGAAGTAGTCCATCCTGAAAGCTGTATAGGATGCCGTGATTGTGAGCTTCACTGCCCAGATTTTGCTATTTATGTAGCTGAAAAGGGCTTTAAG
Organism: uncultured Campylobacter sp.; assembly: GCA_937875715.1. Taxonomy (GTDB): domain Bacteria; phylum Campylobacterota; class Campylobacteria; order Campylobacterales; family Campylobacteraceae; genus Campylobacter. The sequence goes on from CALEHZ010000247.1 coordinate 2,799, forward strand.
TTTGCTAAGCCAACGCCAGAGGGCAAGGCAAGAGCAGAGGCGGTAAGAGCAAATCACTACCGCAAAATTGATTAAGGAGCTAATGTGAGAGAGTTGATTTCAACAGGAAACGCACTTGTAGCAAAGGCTGCTACTGAGTGCGGATGTAATTTTTTTGGTGGTTATCCTATCACGCCAAGTAGTGAAGTAGCTCACGAAATGAGCGTTCTTTTGCCAAAAAATAATGGAACTTTTATTCAAATGGAAGATGAAATTTCTGGCATTTCAGTAGCGCTTGGTGCTGCGATGAGCGGGGCAAAGGCAATGACAGCTAGCTCAGGACCTGGAATTTCGCTAAAAAGCGAACAAATCGGCCTTGGATTTATAGCTGAAATTCCACTTGTTATAGTAAATGTAATGCGTGGCGGCCCATCAACTGGTCTACCTACTCGCGTAGCACAAGGCGATATTTTACAAGCAAAAAGCCCTAGCCACGGCGATATTTGCTCACTAGCAGTCGCCCCTGGTAACATAAGCGAAATTTACACTGAGACAATTCGCGCATTTAACCTAGCAAATCGTTTTAGCACGCCGGTATTTTTACTACTTGATGAGACTATCGGCCACATGCAAGGCAAGGCGGTTATCCCAGAAGTTAGCGATATAAAGGTTGAACCACG
>CALEHZ010000248.1 GCA_937875715.1 uncultured Campylobacter sp.
CAATGCGCCTGTAGGGCTTGGCTATCTCTCAAAGCGAAAAATTCAAAGTAGTAAAGAATATTTAGTTCCTGGGGTGAAAACTCGCCCAGTGCTACAAATAAGCATAAATGAAGGCTCTAAAACTCTAAATCTTTTTGGGGCTCATTTTCCTGCGATGAAAAATGATTTAAGCAAGCGTGAATCTGCGGCAAATACGATGATAAAAGCTGTAAGTGGCGTAGAAAATGCGATAATTTTGGGCGATCTAAATAGTAAATATGGCGATGGATTTTTGCTAAATTCTCTAAATGATGATTTTATAAGCATTTGGGAGTATAAAAAAAGCTGGAATTCCTATAAAGGTAAAAAGGGCGGAAAGATAGATCATATAATGATTTCAAAGGATTTAGCTGGGCAAGTAAAGCCTAAGTTTTGGGTGCATGATAATGTAAAAAGCTCAGATCATAATGCGTTAAGCGTTAGTTTTTAGTGAATTTTTTGCTATAATTGCGATTTTATTTAAGGAAAAAAGATGAAAGTTTTAATTGAAATTGGCGTAGAAGAACTGCCTGCGTGGCCGTTTTTAAAGGAATTAGACAATATTTTGCCAAAGTGGCAAAACGCACTTAATAAATATAATTTTTCAGGCGATTTTAGCCTAGAATACACACCACGAAGAATAGTTTTGCTAGGAAATTTAAGCGAGTTTGCCCCAGATAATGAAATAGAAAACATAGGCGCTCCAAAAAATGTAGCTTTAGATAAAGATGGAAAATGGAGCAAAGCCGCCTTAGCCTTTGCCGCAAAGTGTGAAATAGATGAGAGCAAGCTGGAGTTTAAAGAAGTTAAAGGCAAAGAGGTTTTATACTACAAAAGCTTACAAAAAGGTGCAGCGTTAAAAAGCGTTTTAGCAGAAATTATTACTGATTTTGTTTTATCGCTTAGCTTTGGTAAAACTATGCGCTGGGGTGATAGGCAAGATCAATTTATTCGTCCGCTTAGAAATCTAGTTGTGATGCTAGATGATGAGCTTTTGGAATGCGAGCTAATGGGCGTAAAATCAAATAAAGCTACTTTTGTTCACAGAGATTTTGGCTATGAAAAAATAAGCTTTAATACACAAAATGAATACTTTGAAGTGCTTGCTAAAAATGCTGTGATTTTAAAAGCTGATGAGAGAAAAAGTAGAATTCTAGCGCAATTTAAAGAACTTGAAAGCAAAAGTGGCTTAAAAATAGAACTTGATAGCGAGCTTTTAAGCGAAGTTGTGGCGATTACTGAGTATCCAAATGCTTTTATAGGCGGCTTTGATGAGAGTTTTTTGGAAGTGCCAAGTGAGGTAATAATCACTTCAATGAAGGAAAATCAGCGTTATTTTGCCTTGCTTGATAAAGGCGGCAAGCTAGCAAATCATTTTGTCGTGGTGGCAAACTCAACTAGCGATGATAGCGCTCTAATCGTAGCTGGCAATGAAAAAGTGCTTCGTGCTAGGCTAAGCGATGCTGCCTTTTTTTGGCATAGCGATTTAAAAAATCCTTTTAATGCTGAAAAATTAAAGAATATCACTTATTTAGCTGGGCTTGGCTCAATGTATGATAAAGAGCTTAGAGAGTGCGAAATTTCAGGCGCTTTGGCTGATATTTACGCAAAAAATCTAAAAGAACTTGGTGCTACAAAAGAGCTTTTAAAAGAAGCGATAATGCTCTCAAAGGCTGATTTAACGACTGCGATGGTCTATGAATTTACTGATTTACAAGGAATTATGGGTAGTTACTACGCTAGCAAGGCTGGTAAAAATGAGCTTATTTCAAAGGCTATAAAAGAGCAATATTTGCCAAATAGCGAGGGTTCAGCCTTGCCAAGCGATGCTTTTTCAAGCGTGGTGGCGATGAGTGCTAAGCTTGATAGTTTGATCGCACTTTTTAGTATAAATAAAATTCCAACTGGCACAAAAGATCCGTATGCGCTGCGCCGCGCGGCTCTTGGTGTAATTAAGATTATTTTAAATCTTGGTGTGAGTTTTGATTTTTCTGCGCTTTTAGAAAATTTAGCTAGAAACTATAAAAACTTTGATATAAAGGCGTTAGAGAGCTTTATATTTGAGCGTATTTACGCACTTTATGACGAAGTAAATCCATCAATCATAAAAGCTTGTATAAACGCTGGCGTGAATGATTTTGTGCGGCTTGATGCTAATATTTTAGCCCTTGATGAGATTACAAAGCAAAGCGGCTTTGATGAGAATTTTGCTACCTTCAAACGCCTAGCAAATATCCTAAAAGACGCTCAAATCGGTGCTGTAAATGAAGCGCTTTTAAATGATGAGAGTGAAAAAGAGCTTTTTGAGGCATTTAAGGCTTGTAAGCTTGATGAGAGTGCGCCTAGTGCGTATTTAGCTGAGCTTTTTGGGCTTAAAACTGCGATTGATAAGTTTTTTGATAGCGTGATGATAAATGATGAAAACGCTGATATTCGCGCTAATCGCATTGCTTTAATCGGTGCTATTTATAATGCGTTTTTGAGGGTTGCGGATATTAAAGAAATTTCAGCTTAGAATTTTCTGAAAATTTTTATAGGCTGGCGGGGCTTTTTAGTGCTTTTGGCTGCGGCAGCGTTTGATGAATTCATTATTCTATCTTCACGCTGCCGCAGCAAAAATCATCTCACAATCTTGGAGCCTTGATTTTAACTGCCGCTACCGCGAAGATTTGAATTTTCTGAATTTTCTGAATTTTCGGCTTAATTGTAAAAAACGGGTGCTGGAAGTGCTATAATAGTCCTTTAAATTCAT
>CALEHZ010000249.1 GCA_937875715.1 uncultured Campylobacter sp.
TGGTTTGGCGAGCGGCTGGTAAATATTTATCATTACTGCGCTTCTATGATGGGCAGCGAGCTTACACCTAGAACAGTGGCAAATATAATGAGTGCGATTGTCATTCAAATGGTGCTGATTTTGTTGCCTTTAGCTGGCGTGATTATGGTGGCTGGCGTGCTTGGAAATGTAATGCAATTTGGCTTTATTTTCACCACCGAGCCACTCACGCCTGATCTTAGCAAGCTTGATCCCATTAAAGGACTTGGGCGGCTTTTTTCTATGAAAAAAGCGGTTGAGACCCTAAAAATCGTGCTAAAGGTGAGTGCGGTTTTTGGTGTTGCGTTTTATTTTTTCTTAAGCTTTGTTAAAGAGCTGCCGCACACGGTGTTTTACACGATGTTTGACCAGCTAATTTGGCTAAAGGAAAAAATTCTCATCCTAGCTGCCGTGATGCTTTTGGTGTTTTTGGTGCTAGCGATTGCCGATCTTTTCATTACTAGATATAATTATTTTAAAGATCTTCGTATGAGCAAACAAGAGATAAAAGACGAATACAAGCAAATGGATGGAGATCCGCAGGTCAAAGGCCGCATCCGCCAGCTTCAGATGCAAGCTGCTAAAAAACGCATGATGCAAAATGTCCCAGCCGCCGATGTAATCATCACAAATCCAACTCACTACGCTGTTGCGCTGCGCTATGATAAAGAGCTTGAAGATGCGCCTGTGATTTTGGCTAAAGGCGTGGATTTTTTGGCTTTGCAGATCAAAAAAATCGGGCTTGAAAACGGAGTAGAAATCGTAGAAAACCCGCCTTTAGCAAGAGAGCTATATAAAATTTGTGATATCGATAGACAGATCCCAAGCAATCTATTTAAGGCGGTTGCAGCCGTGCTAAGCCAAGTTTATATGGCAAATAAAAAGAAATTTGCCAAAAGATTAGAGTGAATTTTATAAAATTCAAATTATCCGTCATTGCGAGGCGAATGAAGCAAAGGGAGCAATCTCAGTTAAAATAAAGTGAATTTTATAAAATTCATAAAATTCAGGGTTTTGAATTTTATGAATTTTTTGGTTTTCAATGAGATTGCCACGACCTACTGCCGCAGGTCTTGCGATGACGGACAAAAGACAATGACGGAAGTGGCGAATTTTATAAAATTCAGTTCATATTATCGATTATTTGGTTTTTATAGCGGATTTGTTCTAGTTTGTTTTTCAGCTCTCTATTTTCTTCGCTTAAAACGCCAAGTTTATCACGCAAAGTGCCAATATCTCTGCTCGTATAATAAATCTCATTTGCTATATAAATTTTTGGCAAGGTTATAAAAAGCACCAGCGCAGTTATGCCAAAAGCTATTAAAAGCGACACAAAGCTCAAATTTTGGGGTTTTTGCTCGTATAATTCTTCTTTATTTTCCATTTTTTATCTCTTTAAAAAATTCAAAAATACGCATTTTAGAACAAGCCGAACGTGGATTTGCCTTTATTTCAGCCATGCTTGGAACAATCGGCTTTTTAGTAATTATCTTGCCTAGTGCGTGATTTGCACCGCAGCTGCATTTAAAGGCATTTTCATCACAAATGCAGTCCTTTGCCCAAAGCTTAAATTTCTCTTTTATGATTCTATCTTCAAGCGAGTGAAATGCGATTATTGCTAGTTTTGCGCCACTTGGCTTTGATTTTTCTAAAGTGTCTAAAAGTGCTCTTAATGCGTCCAGTTCGTCATTTACTTCTATTCTAATGGCTTGAAAAGCAAGTTTTGCTATGCTTACATTACGCCCTTTTATTTTTTCATCTCCAATGATACTAGCTAGCTCTAATGCTGAATTTATAGGCTTTTTAGCTCTTGCTGCGATGATTTTATCAGCGATTTTGCCAGCCATTTTTAGCTCACCATAGTCTAAAAAAATTTTCTCAAGCTCAGTTTTACTATACTCATTTATTACATTTTTTGCGTTTTTGCTTTTACTTTTATCCATTCGCATATCAAGCTCATGTGAATTGAGTGAAAAGCCACGCTCATCATCATCAAGCTGTAAACTGCTAACACCAATATCAGCCAAAATTCCAGCTATTTTTACGCTATTTTCAAGCCCATCAAAAAGCTTAGAAAAATTACATTTTTTTATAAAAATTCGCCCATTTTCAGCCTCAAAGCGCTTTTTAGAAAATTCTATTGCTTTTTCATCTTGGTCGCAAGCGATTATTTTGATATTTGGCACTGCTTTTAAAAGTGCTGCGCTATGCCCACCAAAGCCAAGCGTACAATCAATGATATATCCATCATCAAGCCCAGCAAAGCATGAAATAACCTCATCTAATAAAACCGGCACATGTGGCGCATCATTTCTAAGAAATTTCATAAGCAAAATAATAGCATAAAAAAAGCATTTTTTGGTATAATTGCGTCTTTTTAAAGGGAAAAAATGGAGATTTTAGAGGCAAAAAAACTCATCGTAAAAGGCACAAAAATTCTTAGCGGAAATAGTCTTATAAGCACATTTTGCGGCTCTGTAGCAATGAGATTTGATAATTCTAGCTTTTTTGTAAATAAACAAAATATTTTTTTTACCAAGCCAAATGACGATGATTTCATACTTTTAGAAGGCAAAAAAGATTACCGCTGGAAAGAGGCTTGCTTGCATGCGCCAATATATCAAAATTTGTTTAAAAACATCCCAGGTGCGAAGGTTGCTTGTCTTTGTATGCCTGCTTTTTTAAGCGCTTATGGGCTAGAATACGCTAGTTTCGAGCCAAAAGACATTTTAGGGCACGAGTTTGGCAATATTTTTATCTATGATACAAAAGACCCTGATGACTGGCTAGAGCGTGCTCCAAGCGAGATTACAAGGTATTTTATAACAAGCCCTTCAAACATCATGCTTTTAAAAGGCGTTGGCGTGTGTGCGTATGAGCGAACCTTTGAAGAACTTGCAAGAAAGCTCATTATTTTAGAAAATAGCGCAAAGTTACTAACAATAGCTAGAAAATTCTAAAAATTTCTAGCTTTATAAAGTGAATTTTATAAAATTCAGCACCACTGGTGTTTTTAAAAAATTCATTTTAAAAAATTCAGCACTG
>CALEHZ010000250.1 GCA_937875715.1 uncultured Campylobacter sp.
CAGTGCAATTGCTTGTTTTATAAAAGGTACAACTGTCATTACTGACGTAGAAATCTGCAGAAAAAAGGAAACTGACAGAATTAAGGCGATGATTTGTGAACTTTCTAAACTTGGGGCAAAGCTTGAAGAAGGTGATGATTGTCTTATTATTCACGGAAATAATTGCGAAAACAACAAACTTCACGGTGCTGAATGTGAATCTTACAAAGATCACAGAATTGCAATGGCGCTTTCTTGTGTTGGACTTGGTTTACCAGAAGGCGAATCGGTTATAATTAATGATGCGGAATGCTGCAGTGTTTCATTCCCTCAATTTTACGAAAAAATGAACAATATTGGAGCGCTCTTTGTCTGTCGTTAATGAAAATCCGGAATTTTTACAGTCTCAGTTAATCACCTATATTGGAAATAAGCGCGCTCTTTTGGATTTTATTGGCGATGGTGTAAAAATTGTTCAGTCGCGTCTTGGAAAAGAAAAATTAAATTGTCTTGATGTTTTTGCCGGCAGTGGGATTGTAAGCCGTTATTTAAAACAGTTTGCATCGTCTGTTACGGTTAATGATTTGGAAAATTATTCGTGTATTATTAACCGGTGTTATCTTGCAAATAAAAGTTCTGTTGATTTTGACCGTTTGCACCAGCTTTACACGGATGTTGTAAAAAGTATTAATGCTCGGGTTTTAGAATTAGAAAAACATGGGGATTTGAAATCGGCTGGTTTTATTTCTGAACTTTATTCTCCTTTGGATATGAACAATATTTTGCAGTCGGAACGCTGTTTCTACACTCCGTATAATGCGGCGTATATTGATGTTGCCCGTCAGCTGATTGAAGAAAAAGTTCCTGCTGAATACCGCGATTTTTTTATTGCACCGCTTTTGTCTGAAGCTTCAATTCATGCAAATACAGCCGGCATTTTTAAAGGCTTTTATAAAAATTCAAAAACTTTGTGCTAGCGGCAATTAAAAAATCAGAAATTTTTAGATAATTTTATAGTGTAAATATAGAATAATAAATCCATCGAGCATTGCAATAATAAAAAGCACCAGAAAACCTTCCGAGTGAACTTTTAAATTTTCATAAAATTCATTTTTTGAATTTTTTGAATTTTTTAAATCAGCCCAATTTTCTAGCTTTGAATTTTCTGGTTGTTCTAAAATTCCTTCGCCTTTAAAGATATTGTTTAGCACGCCATTTACAAGCTTTGGAGCTGAATCGCTGCCAAACTCACTTGCTAGTATCACCGCCTCGCTGATTGCCACTCTTGCGTCACATTTTTTAGCTATTATTTCATACGCACCAAGCCGCAAAATCGCTCTTTCCATCGCTCCAAGCTCATCAAGCTTAAAGCTAGCAAGCCTGGCATTTATCTCATCATCAAGCTCATTTTGGCGTGAAAGCACGCCAGATACAAGCTCTATCGCATATGCTCTTTGCTCGTTTTTTATCTTTTGTTCGTCTAAATACTCACTAGCAAAATCATCTGTGAAAGTGCCCATTTCATAAGCATAAAGCAGACTTATCGCAGCTGTTCGCACCTGGTGACGCGTAGCCATTATTTCATCTCGCTAAAAAGTGAAATCAGCTCTACTAGCCCACTCATTGCCTCAAAGCCCTTATTTCCAGCTTTTGAGCCAGCTCGCTCAATTGCTTGTTCGATGCTATCTGTGGTTAGCACGCCAAAAGTTACTGGCTTAGCGTATTTTAGGCTCACAGCCGCTACACCTTTTGCGACCTCA
>CALEHZ010000251.1 GCA_937875715.1 uncultured Campylobacter sp.
AATATTTTTTTAATTTAATTTTAAGTAAAATCTCAAAAAAGCACGAATTTTTCATAAAATAAAATTTTATCTGTCATTTAAATTAAAAAAAATCGTTTTTTTTTTTTTTCTTTGAGATAGTGAAAAATTGAATAAAATTGATTATTTTTTGCTAAAATTCACAATTTGTCGCAGTTAAGACTAAATCCCTTTTATTCTTTTAGTAAAATTATGAAAACTTAAATCATTGGTTAAATAAATGTTAAAAAATCGCTACCTTTTTATTTGGCAGGATAATTTTTTAGAACACCTTAGCCAAAATGAACAAACAAAGCTCAAATTCCACACAGCACGCAAACGAGAAGTAATCTACGCAAATAAAATAAAATTTATTCTTTTCATCTCAGGCAACGCACATTTAAAATATTATAGTGATAATAACGAATATATTTTAGGGCTTGTTAGACCTGATAATTTCATCGTTTTAGATGAATTAACCGGACTTGAAATGCTTGAAAAAAGTGAATTTTATGACCTTAGTTTTAAGGATTTAATAAGCCTTTGTGGGAACGAAAAATTCAGCGCTTCAGTCATAAACGCCCTTGTGCGAAATCTGCTTAGCCAGCGTGATATGACTTATGATTACACCTTTCTTAGCATTGAAGAGCGTATTGTGAAGTTTTTGTGCCAAGCTTACGAATACAAAAAATGCAGCGATGGAATCGTCTCGGTCTGCGATATAACGACAATGGCGCAGCTTTTGGGCGCTTCACGCCAAAATGTCTCAAAGGCGATAAATACTTACATCAAAGATGGCCTACTCAAAAAAATTGACCGAAATACTTATGATATAACTGAGCTACTTAAAAGCTTGAAATAAAGTTGAATTTTATAAAATTCATAAATTTCAAGGTTTATTAACTGCTGTGAATTTTATAAAAAAGCTAATTTTATAAGGCTCAAGCCTTTTTGTTTGCGTATTTTGTCCAATCAATGTGAAAAAACACCCACAAAATCGCTGCTGCCTGAACCGCTTGCGAAAGCAGCATAGCTAGAAAAACTCCACTAGCATCCATCATTACAAAATGCCCTAAATAAAACGCCAAAGGAATTCTAACGACCCAAAAACAAAGCCCAAAAATCAGCACATTGTATATCGCTGCGCGCGCTCCTATCATCACGCCGCCAAAGACCATAGAGGCTGTGGCAAATGGCGTGCTAGCAAGATTAAAAATAAGATACTGCGCTGTGTAGTGCTGTGCTAGAGACTGGGCTGAGACGAAAGCACTAAGCTCATAAATAAAAGGCACAAGCAAAAGCGCAATCACGCTCATTAGCAGCGAACTGCCAAAAATGAGCATACTAGCTACTCGCCTAGCCTCAGCCAGTTTTCTAGCACCAAGGCAGTTGCCCACAAGCACGCTAGCACTCATATTAAAAGCCATACCAATCATAAAAATCATGCTCTCAATGCGGTTTCCAGCACTTAGTCCAGCCAAAGCATCAGTGGCAAAAAATGGCAAACTAGCCGTGATATAATAAAGCGTGAGATTTCCACCTTGCCAAAGTAAGCTTGTAGCACCCGAGGCAAATGCGGTCTTAAAAAGTCGTGGAGCACCAGCTATCAGCCATTTTAGCTTAGGCGTGATAAAACGCAAAAATCCACAGCGATAAAGCATAAAAAGTGATAAAATAGAACCAAAAGCCTGAGCTATAAAATACGCCCACGCAATGCCCATAAATCCTATTTTTTCAATGCCAAAGTCGCCAAAACTAAGTCCAAGCGTAAAGAAAAAATGTAAAGCACAAACAGCAGCTGTGATAAAAAGCGGAATTTTAACCTCTCTAAATGAGCGAAATAATGTAGCACAACTGCCCAAAATATAACTAAAAGGCAAAGCCAAAAGCAAAATATCCCAAAACTCATAAGCAATTTGCAGTGCCTGCCCCTTTAAAGCCAAAAGCGAAAAAATCTGCTCTGTAAAAATCCAGCCAAAAAGTGCCAAAAGCACGCCACAGAAGATATTTGAAGCTATCGTAAGCAGGGTGTAAGCATGAGCTCTATCCATCTTTCTAGCGCCTATTGCATGACTAATGACAGCCACAGCCCCAGCGCTAATCGCCACTGAGACGACATTTAAAAAAAACAGCACTTGAACGCTCACGCCATAAGCAGCCTGGATGCTAGCGCTCATCTTTCCAGCTGCCCAAATAGGCACGATATTCATCACGCAAAGCAGATACATCATCAGCATTTGCGGCCACACAAGCGCAAAAATAGAGCCAAACGAAGTAGAAATATCTATTTTTTGATTGTTTAACATGCTGAAATTATAGCGATTTTTTGCCCTTTTGGGTGGATTATTTGGGATAAAATATTTTTTAAAAAGCCAAATTTGAGAATATTACTCATATCTGATTCTTTAACACCGTTGTTGAGCAGATAAGCCATGACAAAGCCGTATATGAACGGACTGAGTATGCCGAGCAGCTTTTTGAACATGCTCCACAAAATGGGCAGCCAGTTCAAGAGGTAAACGACAAAAACACACGCTAAAATGACGAGAAAGGCGGTCAGCCCCCACCGAAAATAATGGGGCTGCTCGCGTAAAAATCTCCTGCTGCGCTGGGTTGGATCCTGCACGGACACGCTCCTCTCCTGCTGAACACCGCTTCAGCAACCACGGCTTTTGGCTTTATTCTTCCTCGCAGTCGAAAAAGATACGCCAGAACAGATACATCCAGCTTGCCGCGAACAGCACGAACAGCGCGCCGCGGAATTTCTTGAAGAACTTGGCAAAGCAGCTGCCCAGCCACAGTCCAAGCGACAGCATACATACCTTGAGCACGGCGAAATCAAACACGGAAAAGCTGTGTGCCTTGCCCATGGCGTAATCCGTCCAGCGGGCGGCGCAGCTGCGCGCCTCGTTTGCGCAGTCAAGCATTTGC
>CALEHZ010000252.1 GCA_937875715.1 uncultured Campylobacter sp.
AAAAACGCGCCGAAAGCGTCGTCCCCCACCTTGCCGATAAATGCGGTTTTGAGATGATTTTGCCTAGCAGTCAAAATTATTATCCAGATATGACTTTTGTCTATAAAGAAGATAAAAGTATCAAATATGCTATAGATATTAAAACTACATTTACTAGACCTAACACAAATTTTTATTGCTCTTTTACATTGGGCTCTCACGGATCTTACTTCAAAGATAGAGAATCAAAGAAAAATATAGAATTTCCTTATAAAGATTATAAAGGTCATTTTGTTCTAGGAATAGTCTATCAAAAAGCCGATAATATTGATGAAAAAAAAACTTTTAATTTAGATGAACTTGATGATATTCTATCTGTTATAAACAATTTGAAATTCTTTTTTATTGAAAAATGGAAAATAGCAAGTGATAAGCAAGGTAGTGGTAATACGGCAAATATAGGAGGCATACTAAAAGAGGAAAATGATATGTTTACAGGCAATGGTATATTTAAAAATGATCAAGAATTTAATGATTATTGGATAAATTATGGAATAAGATACATAAAAGATGATGGAAATAGTATTATGATTAATGATTTGAAAACTTTTAGAGAGTGGAAAAAGAAGGGTTAAATGGATAAAATAATAATACCACCTATAAAATGTCAAGGAATAAAAACAAAATTAGTATCACAAATAAAAAAATTGGTTAATAAGTATGATATTTGGTATGAGCCATTTATGGGAAGCGGTGTTGTAGGCTTTAACATAAAGCCACAAACTGCTATATTTTCAGATACTAATCCACATCTAATCAATTTTTATAATGACATAAAATATAAGAAATTTACAAGTTCAGATTGTCGTTTATATTTAGAAAAACAATCTGAACTTTTATTAAGGTATGGAAAAGAATATTATATTGAAGTTAGAAATAATTTCAATAAGCAACCAAATTCTTATGATTTTTTATTTTTAAATAGAAGTTGCTTTAATGGTTTAATGAGATTTAATAGCAAGGGTGGTTTTAATGTTCCTTTCTGCCAAAAAAATAATAGATTTTCAAAATCATATATAACAAAGATTGTTAATCAAATCAAAAATGTAGAAAATTTAATACATAATAACGATTATATATTTAACTGCTGTGATTTTGAAATAACTATAAATAATGCCAAAGAAAATGATTTGATTTATTGCGATCCACCATATATAGATAGATATTCAGATTATTATAATGGATGGACAGAAGAAGACGAGTTAAAACTTTTTAAGGCACTTCAAAAAACAAAAGCTAACTTTATTTTATCAACTTGGAATAAAAATAGTTATAGACAAAATCATTATATAGAAAAATTTTGGAGTAATTTTCATATTATAAATATAGAACATTTTTATTTTTTGGGGGCAAAAGAAAGCAATAGAAACAATATAATAGAATCCTTGGTTACAAATATTTATAAAACAAAAGCGCAAATAGAATTAAAAGACAAAGCTGTATAATTTTATTTACGCTTGATTTGCTACACCTTGAATTCTAACAAGGTTCTTTATTATCGTTTTTTATGCTCTTTTGGTTTCACCTCTTACATTTAATTCAATTATAGGTATTGTTACACTTTTACTAAAATCTATAATTTTGCCTTTAAATTCGTCTTTTTGCCCTTGTTAAAGATAATTAGTCCGTTTTTATCAATGTTAAGCTTTTTAAAATATCCTTACAAAATGGCGATAAAGATGTGTTAAACTTGTATTTGGCACACGCTAAAAATACTATGAGCTTAAAATATTTTAATAATCTACAAAAAAGGAGAGAGTATGAAATACTACAAATACAAAATCAAGGTGCTTAATGCTGGCTTGGCAAGTCAGGTAACAGCTGAGCTAAGAAGCGAAGAAGGTGTAGAAAACTATGTGGCTAAAAATCGCTTTGATGATTTTAGCTATTTTAGCGTAAGTGATGATAAGGCTAGTGAGTTTATCGCAGCTCAAATGAGTGAGCTTAATATCGCTGAAATAAATGAGGGTGAGTATAATGAAGGCATTAAAAACACTTATACTTATGAGCGTTTAAATGAGCTATTAGCAGATGATAAGGCTGCTAAAATGGCTGAGATAAAAGAGAAGTTTGAGGCAAATATAGCACATAGCTTAATAAGCATAGATGGCGTGGGTGTAATAGATGGAGGTGAGAGATACCTTCAAAATATCCAAAATATCTATGAGAACTTAAAAGAAAAAGGCGAGAATAGCATAAACTTTAGACTAGCAAATAATAGCTTTGTGGAAGTTGATTTAGAACAATTAGAGCTAATGCGAAAAACGATAATTGAAACTGGGCTTGGCTACTATCAAAAAAAATGGGAGCTAGAAGATGCTGTGGCAAAAGCTGTGAGTGCTGATGAAGTGGCTAATGTGGTAGTGAAATACTGATTTTGGCTTTGTCTTGTGAGTGCTTTTTACTAAACTTCACTCACGCTTCACTGCGACGCACGCTTAGTGCGTCTCATTCGCACTTCGCTCAGTTTAGCAAAAATCATCTCACAATACTTCGCCAAAATAATCTATTTAAAACAAAATATGAAAATGGAATTTTATGTTTAAAACTGATTTAGTAGTAAGTCCCATGATAGGCACACGCTCTACTTTTAGGCTAAAAGAGGATTTGGTATATAAAATAAATGAGAGCTTTGAAATCACGGCTTTAAAAGGCTTTGTTTATGATGGGGCGTCAATTCCAGCGATTTTAACGAATTTGCTACCAAGATTTGGCTACAAATATGATAGAGCTAGTTGCTTGCACGACTGGCTTTATGCTACTGCGGATATTACTGATCTTAGTAGAAAAAGCTGTGATAAGATATTTTATGAAGCGATGCTTAGCGATAAAGTGAATAAAAATCTAGCTAGGCTTATATACTGGGCGGTTAGGGCGTTTGGTGCTAAACACTATGGCGGAAGCGTATGTATTTAGGATTTAAACCGCCTTGCCTTTGTGGTCTTGAGTATCCAGAGCAATGGTGGAACATACTTCCAGCCAGAACGGCTGCGTGGAGAAAACAAGCACAGCTACTTCACGGGCAGCTAATAAAAAAAAATAGAGCCTTTAAACAAGACTTCGCAAACGCGTGGAAAACTAGTGATGAGCATAAACTAGATGATATTATAGACGGCACTGATGGCAGGCTAGAGCGTGACCCAAATGCTGGTGTGTATAATCATCCAACATTTGGCAAAATCTACACAGTGATGAGCTATGATATAAAAGATCCTAGCAAAGATGCTTATAATCCAAATGATCCATTTAACAATGCCTTAGGACTAAATCAATACTTCGTAGGACAAAGTCCGTATAAGCCATATGAGGGCGACCCAGGTGATGATGATGGCATCTACCACGACAAAAGCAAGATAATACAATATGGCAAACGCTATGATAGCTCTGTGAGCCTAGAAAAACTTGCTAGTGGGAATGTAAATCTGCCTGTAAAGATGAGAGAAAAAGACACTATATATCGCACAAATAAAAATAAGCCACTTTATGAAATGAACTTAATCTCGCTAATAGAGCATAAAAATACAAACTATAACGCTGATGGCACAAACATAAGCATGGAATATAGTATATATGCCTGTGATAATGGCAGTATCTATATAGTGGGAAATGATAGTAGGGTGCTGTATATAAACGGCTTTGATGAGCATCCACTGCAAACTGATGAAAATAATAGACTTAGTGCACCTGCGTATGATGGCTACGAAGCATTAACCTTTTACGCTGAAGGCGAATTAAAAGACCAGCCTACAAATCTAAGACGCTTTAATGAAAACTGGAATGAATACTACAAGCTAGATGTAAAAGAGGACATGGATGCTGGGGCTGCCTTTATCGGTAGGGCTTTGGCTATCGTGGGCATTGTGGCTATGATGTTTGGCTTTTATACCGGTGGGCTTATGGGCATAGGCTCTGCGCTTGGTGGCTTTGCCTTGTCGCTAACTGGCTATGGTATGGCTATAGGCGATAAGGATTTGATGAACTTTGCTAAGGGCGTGGGGCTGATAGGCTCGGTGTTTAGCTTTGTGGGTTCTATAAAAAATCTAGTGGGGACTATAGGCAATACAGCTGCTGCTAATGCTAGTCCTCTAAGCTCAGCTGGGACTGCTAGTAAAATGGGGCTAGAAAAAACCAGCGAATTATACATAGGCACAGGGGCGATGAATGCTAGTGGCAAGGGGGCTAGTATGACTTTTAGCGAGCTGCTACAAAATGGTAATAATCTAAGCTTTAAAGAAGCTATAAATACTACGATTACTGGCATTGAACCGGTAGAAAAGAGCCTTTGGGAGAGCTTGAAACAAACTTTAAGTAGTGGATTTAAAAGCTTTAGCGATGCTAAGGATGTCTTTAAATCTAGCGGAGACTATAGCGATGATGAAATGCCTACAAATGAAGATAAAGGCAAGATGGTAGCAATGAAGCAAAATGGCACGCTAAAGCACTATAAAACTGATAATAGCGTAGATATGGGGCTAGATGAAGGCTCACTAATGTATCTAAAAAAGCCAAAGCTAAATATACCTAGTAGCAACAAAGCAAATAATGCTAATCTGTGGGAAGTAGAAAATGGCAAGGTGCTACCACTAGTAAAGATAAAAAAGCTAAATATCTTTGATAAAAAGGCGAAAACAAAAAGCTATTATTATAAAAGCAGACAAAGTAAAAATTTTCTAAAAGAGGTGAGATAATGGATGAAATTATTGACAAATTTGGTGGCATCGGTGGCGTGATGCAAGGGCTAGGTGCAATAGCTGGGGCATATGGTGCATATAAAGGTGCAAAGGCACAAGAAAAGGCAGCAGATAGAGCGTATAAACTAAATCTTTCTTTGCTAA
>CALEHZ010000253.1 GCA_937875715.1 uncultured Campylobacter sp.
ATTTTAAGGCTAGTTTTGCTAGCGATTTTTTCAATTACACTAAAATTCACAGCTTCGCCTGCGATTGCGCCGTCTAAATCTACGATGTGTAAATACTTTGCGCCCAAATCCTCGAATTTTTTGGCTAGCTGCGTTGGGTTATCCCCATAAATTTTTGCGCTATCCATTTTGCCCTTAAATAGTCTAACTGCCTTGCTTTCTTTTAAATCAATTGCAGGTATTATTTCCATATTTACATCTCCACAAAATTTTTTAGCATTTTTAAGCCTACATCATGCGATTTTTCAGGGTGCGGCTGCATGCCAAAGATATTTTTAAACGCCACGCCGCTTGTAAAATCATAACCATAATTAGTAGAACAAAGCACGATTTCATCATCACAAACTACATGATAACTATGAACAAAATAAAAATACTCGCTACTTTTAAGCCCAGCGTTTAATCTAGAGCTTTGCTTAAACTCGCAAGTATTCCAGCCCATGTGCGGAATTTTCAGGCTTTTTTCAAATTTATTCTCATCAAATTTTACAACTTCGCCTTTTAAAATCCCAAGCCCTTCGTGCTTGCCAAACTCAAATCCACACTCAAAAAGCAAATGCAGCCCCAAACACACGCCAAGTAAGTATTTTCCACTCTTTGCATACTCAATTACAGCTTCATCCATGCCAGTAGCTTTTAGTCTATCCATCGCATCGCCAAAGGCTCCCACGCCTGGTAAAATCAGCTTTTCATAAGTAGCGATTTTAGAAGGGTCGCTTTCTAATTTACTCTTAATTCCTAAAAAATTCAAAGCATTAACCACGCTATGAATATTTCCAAGTCCATAATCAACTATTGCTATCATTTTGCCAACCTTTGTTCTTTGTTTGCCCATAAATACACGCTTAGAGCAACAATCAAAAGTGAAACACCGCCCAGTAAATACACAGCAAAAATCACCTCATTTGGGCTAGTAATCGCAAACTTAAACACAAGCATCAGTGCTTCAATAGCAAGTGCGATGATGATTGAGCACAAAAATCTAACCATAGTGCGAGAAGCACCTGCGCCGTCTTTTGCGCTTTTGCCTAGCACTTCTTCATCAAAAATCGCCTTTACTAGATCAAAAAGCGCCAGAGCCAAGGTAAGAATAATCGTGCTCTCAAACATATCAGCCACATTTAGTATGCCAAATGGACTTGAAATAATGCTTTTAATTCCAAGGGCAAAAAGCACCGCTGTAATAGCAAAAAGTGCTAGCGAAATAAGCGCATAAACAAGCCTAGAAAAGCTCTCAAAGCCAAAGTCAAGCTTGCCTGGCGGAATTAGTCTTAAAATATCATTTAGCGAAATATCCACGCAAACTACATAAAGCAAACAGCCCTTTTCATCATAGACTGGCTCACTAGCAGATACACAAAGCTCGCCAGTTAAGCTGCTAGGGTAGGGGTCACTTAGCACACATCTACGCTCTTTTACAGCTCTGTAAAAATACGCCTTATTGCTTCTATTTTCGCCTGCGCCTATGCGCCTGCTCTCATCTAGGCTGATATTGTTTTCTATTTGAACGCCATCAGGGGCAAGGATATAAAAAGCATCAAAGTTTTCTACTTCGTGAGCGATTTTATCAAGCCCAGATTTTATAATATCTAGATTTATCATCGGCAAGCGATTTGGTATATTTCGCTCAAAAAGATACGCTAAATACGCTCTTGCGTTATA
>CALEHZ010000254.1 GCA_937875715.1 uncultured Campylobacter sp.
TAGCGGTGAAATGTATATATCCTGGCACTTTTGATCCCATTACAAATGGACACATGGATGTAATCAAAAGGGCAAAAAAAGTTTTTGATGAAATTGTGGTCGCAGTGGCAAAAAATGACAGCAAAACGCCGTATTTTAGCCTTGAGGCAAGAATTGAACTTGTAAAAATCGCAACTGCCAAAATAAGCGGAATTAGCGTTGTTGGCTTTGATAATTTGCTTGTGGATTTTACCAAATCGCAGGGCACAAATATCGTCGTGCGTGGACTTAGAGCCGTTAGCGACTTTGAGTATGAGTTTCAAATGGGCTATGCAAATGCTACTTTAATGGATGGTTTTGAGACCATTTATTTTATGCCACAGCTGCAAAATGCCTTTATTTCAAGCTCTATTGTCCGTAGCATTTTAATACATAATGGTGATGTCTCAAAGCTAGTGCCAGCAGATATTTTAGAGCATTTAAAGGATAAAAAATGATAGTTTATTTTGAAGGCATTGATGGCGTTGGTAAAAGCACGCAAATAGAGCTCTTGAAGGCAAAATTGCCTGATTGTATCGCTACAAAAGAGCCAGGCGGCACCGAACTTGGCACAAAAATTAGAAAAATCATCATGCAAGGCGAACACAGCCCAAAGGCTGAAATGCTGCTATTTCTAGCAGACCGGGCTGAGCATTATGCCAAAATCATTGAGCCAAATAAAAATAAACTTATTTTAAGCGACCGCGGTTTCGTCTCAGGGCTTGCCTACGCAGCAGCTAGCTATAATTGTGATATAAGCGTGCTAGCAGAGCTTAATCGCTTTGCTTTAAACGATGATTTTAGTGGAAAATTTGTGTTTTTTAAAGCAAATAAAGAACTTTTGAGACAAAGACTTTTAAGCAGGTCTTCTAGCGATAGCATAGAAGAGCGTGGAGAGCTATATCTTATGCGTGTTCAAGACTATATGGAAATTATTTTTAAAGATTTAGAGCTAAATGTTTTAGAAATAAACGCAGATGATGAAATAAACGCTATTAGCGATAAAATAATGAATTTTATAAAAGGATAAAAATGATAACTTCACTTCGTGGAATGCGTGATTTTTTAAATGATGGCGAGATTTATGAATATGTCGTAAATACCTGCGCAGATGTAGCAAAAAGCTACGGATATAGCTTCATTGAGACGCCAAAGCTAGAAGATACAATGCTTTTTCGCCGCTCAGTAGGCGAAAGTAGCGATATAGTGGGCAAAGAAATGTATGAGTTTAGCGATAAAGGTGGTTCTAGCATCTGCCTTCGCCCTGAGGGCACTGCTGGAGTCGTTCGTGCTTTTATAGAAAATAAAATGGACAAAGCTGGCGAGCAAAAGCGTTGGTTTTATCATGGTTCTATGTTTCGCTACGAACGTCCGCAGCGTGGCAGACAAAGGGAATTTCATCAATTTGGTATTGAGTGCTTTGGCATTAGCGATGTTTTTGAGGATGCTAGTATTATAATAATGGCTAGCAAAATCTTAGCTAGACTTGAAATAAAGGCAGTTTTAAAGCTAAACTCACTTGGAAATAAAGCTTCCATGAGCGAGTTTAAAGAAAAGTTGGCAAATTACGCTAAGGCTTATGAAAACGAGCTTTGCGAAGATTGCAAGCGTAGAATTGCTACAAATATTTTAAGAGTGCTAGATTGTAAAAACGAGCATTGTCAAAGCCTGTTAAAAGATGCTCCAAGCGTGCTTGATAGCCTTGATAATGAGTGTAAAAAAGATTTTGAGCTTTTACAAGCTTTGCTTAAAGCAAACGGCGTAGAGTATGAAATAGATGATAGATTGGTTCGTGGGCTTGATTATTATTCTAAAACGGCGTTTGAGTTTGTAAGCGATGAAATAGGCGCAAAATCAGCAGTTATCGGTGGTGGTCGCTATGATGGGCTTACAAGCGAACTTGGCGGCAAAGCCACGCCTGCTGTGGGCTGGGCGATGGGAATTGAGCGAATTATGGAAATCTTAGGCTCAAAAAATCTTAGCAAAACCAGAGATGGTGTGTATTTGTGCTCACTTTCACCTGATTTTATCAAAGATATTTTTATCCTAGCTACTAAGTTAAGACAAGATGGCTTAAAAGTAGAGTGCAGCTATGAGGCAAGAAGTCCTGCAAAGCATCTAAATATAGCTGATAAAAAGGGTGCTAAAATCTTTTTATGCCTTGGTGAAGATGAAGTTAAAAATGGCGAGATTTGGTATAAAAATCTTGAAAATAAAGATGAAAAAAGAATAAAATTAGAAAATTTAAAGGCAGAATTATGAGAGATGATTATGGACTAAATATCTGGGCAAATAGCGATTTTATCATAGATAAAGGCAGAGTGTGTCTAAATACGCCATCTCGTCCAAGTCTTCAAGAAATGGTTGAAAAAATACGCGAAAGTGGCGTAAGAGGCCCTATTTTATTGCGTTTTCCGCATTTAATCTTAAAGCAAATTGACGAGCTTTATACAAATTTTAATAATGCCAAAAAAGAGTTTAACTACACAGGTGATTTTTGCGCCGTTTATCCACTAAAGGTAAATCAATATCCAGCTTTTGTAGGAAATCTAGTAAAAGTAGGCAAAAAATTCGGCTATGGACTAGAGGCTGGAAGCAAGGCTGAGCTACTTCTAGCTATGGCTTACAATGAGCTTGGCTCGCCAATAACAGTAAATGGATTTAAAGATAAAGAGCTTATAAATCTTGGTTTTATCGCTGCTGAAATGGGGCATAGCATCACAATCACAATTGAAGGCTTAGGCGAGCTTGAGACGATTATTGAAACTGCTAAAAACCGCTTTAAGCCAAAGCCAAATATCGGTCTTCGCATACGACTTCATAGCGCAGGCAGCGGCATTTGGGCTAAAAGTGGCGGAATTAAATCAAAGTTTGGTTTAACTTCAACTGAGCTAATTGAGGCTGTAAATTTGCTCAAAAAAAATGGACTTTTAGAGCAATTTAATATGATTCATTTTCACATCGGCTCGCAAATTAGCGAGATTGGCCCATTGAAAAAAGCCTTGCAAGAGGCTGGAAATATCTACGCTGAACTGCGAAAAATGGGCGCAAAAAATCTAAAAGCTATAAATCTTGGTGGCGGTCTTGCGGTAGAATACTCGCAGTTTAAGCACAAAGAGACCAAAAATTACACTCTAAAAGAATACGCAAATGATGTAGTTTTTTTGCTTCAAAATATTTCAGCCCAAAAAGAAGAGCCAGCGCCTGATATTTTCATAGAAAGCGGCCGCTTTGTAGCAGCTAGTCATGCTGTGCTTACAGCACCTGTTTTGGAGCTTTTTAGCAGTGAATATAGCGAGAAAAAACTGCTGCTTAAAAAGAAAAATCCGCCGCTAATTACAGAGCTTTTTGACCTTTATGAAAATCTAAATAAAAATAACGCAATTGAGTATCTTCACGATGCTACTTCGCACCTTGATAGCGTGCTTACTTTGTTTGATTTGGGCTATGTAGACTTAGCTGACCGCTCAAATGCTGAAATCTTGGTTCATTTAATCGTGCGTAAAACAATTAGCATTTTAGGCGATAAAGATGATTATGCCGACCTTCGCCGCATCCAAAACGACATCCAAGAGCGCTATTTGGTTAATTTTAGCATTTTTCAGTCTTTGCCTGATTTTTGGGGGCTTAAACAGCATTTTCCAATCGCACCTTTAAAGCACCTTGATGAGCGCCCTACTCTAAGTGCGTCTATTTGGGACATTACCTGCGATAGCGATGGTGAAATCGGCTTTGATAGCAAAAATAATCCGCTATTTTTACACGATATAAATATCAGCGATGAGCCGTATTTTCTAGGCTTTTTCTTAGTTGGTGCTTACCAAGAAGTGCTTGGTATGAGGCACAATCTTTTTACTCATCCAACAGAGGCTGTGATAGTGCCAACAGAAAGTGGCTATGAGATAACAGAACTAATCGAGGCACAAAGCATAATGGACATTTTATACGATTTAGATTATGATATAGACGCGATTAGAAACGAGCTAAACAAACGTATCGAAGCCTCTAAAAACATCGGCGAAAAGGCTAAAAAGCAGATTTTAGGCGAGCTATATTTATTCTTAAACGCAAACGGCTATTTACGCACAATTCAGTGAATTTTATAAAATTCATTTGTTTGATTTTATAAAATTTAGAGCTGAATTTTATAAAGTGAATTTTATAAAATTCTATAAAATTCAAGGTTTTTAAAAAATTGGGCCTTGAATTTTTTAAAATTTTTTACTGCGTGCCTTGAATTTTATAAAATTCAACTCAAAGCACTGCTAGTCTTTGCTCCAAAGAAGCACGCACATATCAGGTTCTTTTGGCATTCTATTTACCACAAAAACGCATTTGGCATTTAGATTAAAAGGCTTGGCTCTAAGATCAAGCATTTGTTTCATAAATGGTATCAAAAATATTATTTAAGCTTGAATTTTTTAAAAGCAAGGTTTTTATAAAAGAAATTTCTTTATAAAGCACCAAAATATTATGATTTTATAGCCTATATTTCACTCATTTTCATCCTTTTATAAAACTTCGCAATAAAGCGCTGTCTCAATGCTAATCGTGCTATCAACGGGCTTAACCACCTTAAAGCTATAGCCAAGCCCTAAGCTTTCAATAAAAGGCTTGATGCCAAAAAATTGATCAGCGTGATGATAAATGCTTATTAACATCGCTGGACGCTGCTTTTTTATGGTATTAAGAGCACCTTGTAAAAAGATATTTTCAGCACCTTCAATATCTACTTTTATAAAGCCAACTTTAAGCTTATTTGCATCCACATATTCATCAAGCGTGATCATATCGACCTCTTCGCTATCGCTGCCTTCGTATTTATACATCGTGCTTGATGCACTGCCAGCTAGATTTATCACAAGCTTGCCTTTTTTATCGCCAAGTGCTAGTTTGTTTGGGACGATTTGCGAGCTTTCATTCATCGCCAAGGTCTTTTGTAAAAAAGCATAATTTTTGCTAGTGGCTTCAAAGGTGTGAATCTTGCCTTTTGTAAATTTGCGAAACACAATCGCACTATCGCCCACAAAGCCGCCTACATCGATAATATCGCTATTATAAATACGCTCAAGCGTTTTAGGCTCAAAGCTATTCATGCTGTGTTCGTGCCAAAAAACGCCGATTTCAAAGGCTTTAAGTGGCAAATAATACCCATTATAATAATATTTTTGTGGAGTTAGCATATAAATTTTTGGGCTAAAATTAAAATATATTTTTTCTAATTCTTCATTTTCTTCGCTAGTTAGCACGCCGATTTCGCCGTTATTTAAAAACGCAGTTTGCACCCTTGAAATGATGCGATAAACGCATTCTTTGCTTTTACAGTTTGTGGCGCTATGGGCTATTCCTGGAAAATAGCTTTGGCTGCTGTTTTTGTAGAAGGTATTATCTTTATTATCCTTTCATTAACTAGGGTTCGTGGAGCAATCTTCAACTCTATTCCAACTAGTCTTAAATTTGGTGTTACTGCTGGCATAGGCTTGTTCATTGCTTTCATTGGTTTGCAAAATGCTAAGATTATCGTAGATGGTCCTTGTCTTGTTAGTCTTTACCCATTTAAAGCAGCTCTGGCAGATGGAACCTTCTGGTCCACTGGTATTGGTGCAGTGCTTTGTTTGATTGGTTTAATGATTACTGCGATTCTTTCGCATAAGAAGGTCCCAGGTGGCATTCTTTTAGGCATTATAATCGTATGGGGTATTGCTATGGTTTGTGAGGTTGCTGGCATTTATGTTCCCAATCCCAAGCTTGGTGTATTTTCTGTAATGCCTAATTTTTCCAAAGGGCTTTCTATTCCTAGTATCGCACCAATTTTTAATCAAATGGATTTCAGTGCACTCTTTAGTTTTAACTTTATTACAATCATGCTTTCCTTCATGTTTGTTGATCTTTTTGATACCTTGGGAACCTTAATTGGTGTTGCTTCTAAAGCAGATATGTTGGATGAAGATGGTAAGCTTCCGGAAATCCAGGGTGCTCTTTTATCCGACTCTATCGGTACTACTGTTGGTGCAGTTTTAGGTACCTCTACCGTATCCACCTATGTAGAATCCTCTGCTGGTGTTGTAGCTGGTGGTCGTACTGGTTTGACTGCTATCGCTGTTGCTGCTCTGTTCCTCTTGAGCTTGTTCTTAGCTCCGATTTTCCTAGCTATTCCTGCATTTGCGACAGCTCCTGCTCTTATCTTTGTTGGCTTCCTGATGATTAGCGGCTTGAAAAATATCGATTTTGATGATTTCACTGAAGCAGTTCCTGCATTTGCTGCAACTATTGCAATGCCTTTCGCATATTCTATTTCTGAAGGCATTTCTTGGGGTATTATCTCCTATGTAGCAATTAATATGTTTGTTGGTGAAAAGAAAATTAATCCGATTCTTTATATCTTGGCGATTCTGTTTGTTGCTAAGTATGTTTTAGTATAATAATTTTGGGGGTATTTAGAATATGCATAAACTTGTGTCCAAACTCGTAATATATCGTAATCTGCCGCAGGATAATCTGCTTTTCCCTATGGCGGATATTTGCGCAGAATTTGCTAGTGGTTCTTATAATCGTGAGGATTTAGTTACTCGCATTTATGACCAAATTCATAATTTATTAGATGTTGCAACCGTATATGGTTTTAACAAAAATCTTTGGCATAATTATTTGGCGTTCATTCTTTGCACTTGCGAAAACCCTTTTTCTATTACTTGCGAAAAAGAAGGCGCATGCAAGGGTACTGTAAATGTTTTTGCTGAAAGCGATTTTAAAATCATCAAAGAGCTTTTCGATTATGATTTCAAACCCATGGAAGAAGCTTTGGGGATTAACTGCTTTGATGTTGTAACTAACTATAATTCTGTTCCCAAAAAAGAACGTCGTTACAATAAAAATATTTCTGAAAAAGTTCAAAAGCTT
>CALEHZ010000255.1 GCA_937875715.1 uncultured Campylobacter sp.
GTAAAGGTTACATTTGACTCTGGCATTCTTTTTGCAACTGGTGCATCAAACCTCAGTGCCTCAGCTCAGTCTTCACTTTCTGCATTCGCAAATAACGTGCTCAAGCAGAACACAGATATGGACGTTGCTATCATCGGTTACACAGACAACACTGGTTGGAAGAATAGCACTGCAGAACAGAGCGCTCAGAAGAATCAGCAGCTTTCCCTTCAGCGTGCTCAGTCTGTATCGACTTACCTCACTGGCATGGGCGTTACAGGCAAGCAGATCAAGTCTGTAGAAGGTCTTGGCGAAGCAAATCCTGTAGCAGACAACTCAACAGCTGAGGGTCGTGCTCAAAACCGCCGTGTTGATGCTAAATTCCGCAAATAATTGCTAATTTAGTTTCACATCTTTAAAGCTAGGATTTTAGTTAAAAGCTAAAATCCTAGCTTTTTTTTTGCCAAATTTTTTAGTAAGGTAATACAATGGATACTTTAAATCAAATGGGATTTCAATATATTCAAAATTTTGATTATGTAAGCTTTGGAATGTTATGTCTTAAATACACCACTAGATTTGTGGTTTCACTTATAATATTTTTTGTCGGTAAATGGTTAATCGGCAAACTTTCATTCATATTAGAAAAAATCATACATAAAATTAAAATTGATAAAATGCTTGCTGGATTTTTGTTAAATGTGATAAAAACCTTACTGTTTATCTTTGTTGTTTTAGCAGCTCTTTCAAATCTTGGCATTGAAACTACAAGCTTTGTAGCTGTGCTTGGTGCTGTGGGCTTGGCTATCGGTATGAGCTTTAAAGATACTTTTGGCAATATCGGCGCTGGCGTGCTGATTATATTTTTCCGTCCATTTAAACTTGGCGATTTCATTGAAATTGGCGGCGTTAGCGGCACGGCTGGGGAAATAAATCTATTTAGCACTTATATTCTTACAAGCGATAACCGCACGATAATCATGCCAAACTCGCAGGTAATCGGCGGCCAAATCATAAATTATTCGCTGCAAAAATTCCGCCGCGTGGATTTAGTCTTTGGCATTGATTACGGCGATGATATCAAAAAAGCAAGAGATATAATAATGTCAATTATAAACTCTCACAAAGCCACATTAAAAGCGCCAGTTGCTCCGGCTGATCCTTTTGTGGGTGTTTTAGAACTTGCTGATTCTAGTGTGAATTTAGCTGCTCGTGTTTGGGTAAGGACACCTGATTATTGGGAAGTTTATTTTTATCTAAATGAAAATGTTAAAAAGGCATTTGATGAAGGTGGTATCAGTATTCCATTCCCACAAGTTGTCCATCATTACAAAGAACTACCAAGAGAAATTCCAACGGCGCAGTAAAAGGGCGTAATAAAAGTAAATTTTAAAAAATTCAATAAAGAAAAAAAATGAAAGCAATTTTATTTGACCTTGATGGCACACTAATTGATAGCACTGAACCGATTTTAACAGGCTTTAAAGAGGCTTTTAAAAGCTTTGGGCGAGTAGCGCCTAGCGATGAGTTTATAAAAGAGCTTATCGGTCATCCGCTTGATTATATGTTTGATAAATTGGGCATCAAAAAAGAACAAATTGATGATTTTATAGAAGCTTATAAAAATAGTTATGTTAAAAATTATTTAGATGGCACCACGCTTTTGCCAGGCTGTAAAAGTGCGATAGAGGCTGCATATGAGCGTGGATTTGTGATCGCTTCTGTTACTACAAAAACTAGTAAATATTCAAAAATTCTACTTGAGCATTTAGGCGTGGGCAAGTATTTTACTAGCATTGTCGGCAGAGATGATGTAGAGCATCCTAAGCCTCATCCTGAGCCTGTTTTAAAGGCTTTAAAAGCAATAAATGTAAAAGCAGAAAATTCAGTGATGATAGGCGATACGCCAATGGATGCAAATGCTGCAAAAGCAGCCGGAGTGCTATCTTTTGGCGTGTATTGCGGATACTGTGAAAAAAGCGATTTAGAAGGAATTTGCGATAAAATTTTTGCTAGCACCAAAGAAGCTGTGGAGTTTATTCTAAGAAATTATTAAATTTTTTTGCCTATAATTTTGCCAAAAAAGGACAAAAATGCGCTTAAAAGTAAATGCTAAATTTTATGAAAGCAAGGCTAGCTCACTATTTGAGCTAAGAAATGAGCTTGGGTATGATGAAAAAATCATCACGCTTTACAAAGGTTTTGCCACAAATGAGGATTTGGCGCTAAATGCTGATGATAGCGTGATTTTCATGGATAAAAATGAAACCCCACAAGGCGAGCTTTTAAAAGAAATGATGAGAGCTAGAAATAGCCCTGAGTTAAATTCTGTCCTTGATGGCGCAGTTGTGGGCATCGCTGGACTTGGCGGACTTGGGTCTGCTGTGGCGATAGCGCTAGCAAGAGTTGGTGTAAATAAGCTGATTTTATGCGATTTTGACACTGTTGATCCAAGTAATCTTAATCGCCAACAATATTTTCTAAGCTCACTTGGGCACAAAAAAACTGCTGCTTTAAAAGAAATAATTTCGCAAATAAATCCATTTGTAGAATGTCAAACGCATGATATTTACCTTGATGAAAATAATGTAAATGAGATTTTTGCGCCTTGTGCCATCGTGGCTGAGTGCTTTGATAATGTTAAGAGTAAAAGCATGATTATAAATTACATTAAAAAGCCTTTGATCGCTGTAAGCGGCATAGCAGGATATGGTCGCAGCGAAGAGATAAAAATTACAAAACTATCAAAATCTGTGTGGATTTGTGGCGATTTAAAAGACGAAGCTAGAATAGGGCATGGACTTATGGCGCCACGAGTTGGCGTTGCTGCGATGATGCAAGCAAATTTTATTTTAGATTTTTTAATGAAAAAATAGCTTTACTGCTTTAAGGTGAATTTTATAAAATTCGCAGCAGTGTAAAATCTAAAAAATTCAATGCTGAATTTTATAAATTTTTTGAAATCTAAAAAATTCAATGCTGAATTTTATAAAATTCAAAAAATTCAACACTGAATTTTATGAAAAAAGGAAGAAAATGAATAAGAAAAAAACTTTTTGGCCCTATGGAATTTTGCTTAGCCTACTTCTTTGTGTTATAGCCTGCGGATATACGATATATGCGTGTTTAGACTATCCAGTTTATGAAGATGATAGCAAATTTGCCAAATACCAAGAAGTGGATAATAAAATAAATGATATTGAAGAGGCGCAAAGTGCCTTTGAAGCAGCGTTTGGCGTAGCTAGCTTTGAGCTATATGCTAATGGAAATTTAGTAAATGAAGAGATGAAGCTTCGCAAAAAACGAGTGGTAAAAGCCCATGATATAAATGCTAGTTTTGAGATTTTGGCAAAAACTGGCGCAAAAGCCGGCAAAATCAGCGCCTATCTAACTCGCCCTGATACAAATAAATTTGATAAAGAAATCAAGGCTGAATTTTCTGAAGATGGCGTAAAGACCGAAAAATTCAGCGTTGATTTAAAAGGCAGATGGCAGCTAAAACTAAAAATCGATGCTAGCGATGAGGTGGCGCAAAAAGTAGGAATTTATGGCTTTGAATTTTTCGCCAAATGATGAAATAATCATCTTTAGCACAAATAGAGCGCAAAGAGAGCACAAAAAAGGGCAAGAAAATAAAATCTTACAAAAAAGCTTTACTCTAAGCGAGTTTTTAGAGCGTGCGATTTTGGCTAAAAACGCTGGGAATTTTTTAAAAAAAGCTGACAATGCCACTTGCCTTTATTATCTAAAAAAAGCGATAAATGCTACAAAAAAGGCAAATGAAGTACTTCACATACCAGATGAATTTTTTGCTTTTTTAAAAAGCAGTGAGTATATTTTTGGCTTTTTTAGAGAGTTAAAAAGCGCAAATGTGGGCTTTGATAAGCTTTTTTTAAAAGATATTTATGCAAATTATGAAGAGCATCTTAGCATTTTACAAGCCTTACAAAATGAATATGAAAAACTTCTAGCAAATGATGGCTACTACGATACAATCAGCCTTTCGTATGAAATAAACACAGCCTTTATAACTGAGTTTAAAAAATTCAAAATTTTCCTTGATGGAGTTCCTTCAAAATATGAATTAAGCGTGATTAAAGAACTTTGCAAAAACTGCGAAATAAAGCTTTGCTTTAAAAGCACGAAATTTAATAAAAAATTACTTTCATTATTAAAGGATTTTTTTGAGCTGAACCTAGAAGTTGGCAAAGATTATGAAATAGAGTTAAACTCTAAGAAAATTTTAAAAGCAGAAAAGCTGGAATTTTGCCCAAAAAATGTTAATTTACAAGCACTTAGTTTGCGAAGTTTTGAGTGCGCTTTTGTTTTTGATGAGATTTCAAAAATGCTAAGGTCTGGTTTAAAGCCAGAAGATATCGTTGTTATTTTGCCTGATGAGAGTTTTAGCGATATTTTAATGAACGCTGATAAAAATCATATGCTAAATTATGCTATGGGCAAAAGTATGAAAAAAACGATGTTTTATGTGGTTTTAGAAGCTTTGTATTTTAAAATCACAGAAAATTCAAAATGGGCAGATGAACTACTAAAAAATATTGATGAAGATATTTTGAATTTTTTGGAAATAAATTTTGATAAAAGTGCCGATTTTGCGGCGATCCAAAGTATTTTTAATACGCTTTTAAAGCTTGATAATAATTACGAGCTTGAAAACAAAGTAAATGACGAGCTTTTTGCGCTTAAAAATCTTGCTAAAAAAATAGAACAAACAATGAGCGTTAGGCAGCTAGTCAATCTCATGCTAGAAAATCTAAAAAATATGAGCATCAGTCTTAGTGATGGCGGCGGCGTAACTGCGATGGGAATTTTAGAAAGTCGCTCTTTAAATCCAAAAGGCGTGATAATTGTAGATTTTAGCGATGATTTGGTGCCAAAAAGGCTTGATAAAGAAATGTTTTTAAGCTCGCAAATTAGAGCTAGCGCTGGGTTAATCAGCCACAATGATAGAGAAAATTTACAAAGAAATTATTATTATAATCTAATCTCAAATGCTAGTTTTCTTAGCATTTGCTACCACGAAGATGACGAGAAAAACACACTTTCACGCTTTTTTAACGAACTTGGACTAAAGAGCGAAACTACAAAAAAAGAAGCTAGTTATTACGAACAAGGTGTGCTTAAAACTGATTTTGTAAAAGCAAAAAATTTAGTGCTAAATTATAGCGCAAAAGATTTTTTTTCAAGCCCAGTTTCATTTAGCAAAGTTAGCGCATTTTTGGAGTGTAAAGAGATTTTTTACTACAAATACATAGCAAAAATCAAAGAGCCAAAAGATGAGTTTGCGCCTAGAGATTTTGCTGATTTTGGAAATATTATCCACAAAGTTTTTGAAAATTATTTTAAAAAATTCACAAATACTTGCGACGAAGTTAGCCTTAGGGCTTATTTTTTAGCAGCTATAAAGGATGAATTTTTTGAAAAAAACCTTGATAAATTGGAGTTTATGATTACTTTACAAAATATTCCTAAAATCGCAAAAGCATTTAGCGAGCATTTTGCTGCTGGCTGGAGAGTTTTAGAGTGTGAGAGCGAAAAATTAGCAAAAATATATGGCTTTGAAATCAAAGGTAAAATAGATAGAATCGACATTAACGAAAATGGCGAACTTATGGTGATTGATTACAAAACAGGCAAAATTCCAGATGATGATTTACAGCTTGAATTTTATAAAGCATTAAGTGGGGCAAAATATGCCAAGTTTTTTGATTTAAAAGAAAATTTTAACTTTGTTACGCCAAAAAATGAGGGCAAAAATTTACAAGATGTTTTTGCTCTTATTTGCCAAAGCTTAAGTGGCGATTCTTTTGATTTTAGCTGCAGTTGCGATAAAAAGCACGCTTATAGTGCATACAAAGAACTTTTGGAAGAATAAAATGAAAAATCTAGCCCTAGAAGCAAGCGCAGGCACCGGCAAAACCTACAATCTCTCACTTCGCTTCATAGCACTTGTTTTAAGCAAAGAAAACGGCGAGTATAAAAATATCTCAAATATTTTAGCAATTACTTTTACAAATAAAGCCGCAAATGAGATGAAAGAGCGTATTATTGGCTCGTTTATCTCGCTTGATGAAGCGCAAAATTTAGACAAATTAGACTTTTTAAGCAAAATGCTAAATATAAGCAAAGATGAGGTGCTAAAAAGGCAGCAAGAGCGCAAGGCGGCTTTTTTGGCAACTGAGCTTAGGATTTATACCTTTGATGCTTTTTTTGGCAAGATTTTACGCCAATTTAGCCTAAATGCTGGGCTTATGCCTGATTTTGAAATTGATACAAAATTAGATTATAAAATCAATGAAAATTATTTAAAAAATTTAGATTATAAAGAGCTTGAAAAGCTTGCTGTTTTCATTAGTTCTACTTTTAATAACGCGGCAGGCTATTTAGAAGCGATTAAAAAAATGTCTTTGTATGACATTTCTTTTTTGCTTACACCAAAGCCTGATGAGAGCGAGCTTTGGCGTGATTTTGAAAATCTTAAAAAAATAGCCCAGCCAAACTGCGCTCCTAGATACCAAGATAAATTTAATATCACAAAACCTAATCAAATTGCCCAGCTTTTATTTAGTCCTACTGGCTACAAAGAGCCACAAAAAGCTATCAATAATTGCCCTTTTGAAAAAGAAAAGCTTATAAAATCCTTAGAAGATTATTTCATAAAATTCAAAGAATATAAAATTTCACATTTTTTTGAATACATAAAAGAGTATAAAAAAGCTAGAAATAAAATGCTAAAAAATTCAAACAAGCTTGATTTTAGCGATGTTAGCTTGTTTTTGTATGAAATGCTAAAAAACGGCGAGAAAAAAATTGATATAAATGAGCTATATTTTAGGCTAGATGGAAAAATCAGCGATATTTTGATTGATGAGTTTCAAGACACAAATGCCTTACAATACGAAATTATGATGCCGCTAATCAGCGAAGCGCTTGCTGGCAAGGGTCAAAATGAAGACATTGGAAGTTTATTTTATGTAGGCGATATAAAACAAAGTATTTATGGCTTTCGTGATGCGCAAAAGGACATTTTTGAGCATTTATACAAGGTGAAATTTCCACAGCAAATAAAAAATGAAAGCCTTGATAAAAACTACCGAAGTGATGAAAATATCGTAAAATTCATTGATGAAAAATTCGCAGCAGTTTATGAGCAAAATCACACAAAATACTTAAAACAAAAAGTAGCTAGCGATGAAAGTGGATATGTAGAAATCGTTAGTTTTGCTGGGCAAAACTGCAAAGAAGAGCTAAAAAGCTTTGAAGAAGTTTTAATTAATAGGCTGAATTTTTTAAAAGAACAAAACATAGATGAGAGCGATATTACCATACTTTGCTGGCAAAATAAAGACATTGCTATGATAAAAGATTTGCTTTTAGGCTCTGGTTTTAAAGTCGCTAGCAAAGCTAGGGAATTAACGGAATTAAGGCAGATTAAGCTGGTTTTGGAGTATTTGAATTTTGCGCTTTTTAAAAGCGAGTATTCGCAAAAGCTTTTAGAACAATTTGGCTTTAAGGCTGATGAAAAGGTAAAAATTCACATAAACAGCCCAGAAAAAACTTTAAAAATAATTGCTTCAAAGCTTGGAATAGACGAGTTTGAGCCAAATATGCTTTTGCTTTATGAACTAGCGATTGCTTCAAAAAATATTTATGAATTTTTTAAAGAGATCAAAAAAACAGAGGCAAAAGCCCATATAGGCGCAAGCGAGGGCATAAATATAATGACTGTGCATAAAAGCAAGGGTCTTGGCTTTGAGCACTGTATAATTTGTGATAATATGAGTCCAAAAAACAACGACAAAAACGCATTTCTAAGCTATTTTGATCTAGCAAAAAATTCTTGGCAAATCACGCTAAATGACAAAGTCCTAGAATACCTCAAAATTGACGAGCACATCAGGCAAAAAGTAGAACAAAACGACAAAGACGAGCAAATAAACAAACAATACGTAGCATTTACAAGAGCCAAACACAGCCTAATCGCGCTTTGCGCAAATAGCGAGCACGGCGCATATCCAAGCTATTTTAAGCCTTATGGAACAAAAGTAAAAGAGCAAAAAGAACCGGTGCTATTTTTAAAAGATGAAAAAATCGGGCAAATCAAAAAAGCAGAGCCAAAAGCAGCGCAAAAAGAGCCTTTAGAAAATTCAAAAATGCCAGTTTTTCAAAAAGTTAGCAGGCAAAATGTAAGCGCAACGCCGCCAAGCAAAATTGAATTTTCTAGCTTAGAGAGCGTTTATTTTGGCAAGGCGCTGCATTATGCTTTTGAGATGAGTGGCGATTTTAGCGCATCTTGCGTAGAATTTGGCGTGCTAGCTAGCTTTAACAAATACGGCGCAAAGCTTGAAAACAGCGCATTTGAAAATATCAAAGCTAGAATTTTAAACTTTGCAAAGCTAAAAGAGCGTGAATTTTCTGGCTTTAAAATGCTAAAAGAGCAAGAAATTTTATATAATTCTAAGCTTTTGCGCCTTGATTTGTTGCTTGTAAATGACGAAAAAATCGTCATTATCGACTATAAAAGTAGTTTTAGCGCCGCTACAAACAGCAGCGAACAAATGCAAAACTACATAAAAGCTATAAATGAAATCTACGCAAAGCCCACAAACGCATACTTTGCGGTCTTTGATGGGCAAAACAACTGCATTTTAAAAGAAGTTATGCTTTGAATTTTTTGGAATTTTTTGCTGCGCCGCTGGGCGAATTTTATAAAATTCAAAGCTTTTTAATATACATTTATGCTAGATTCTAAGGCTAGAAAGTTTTTAACATCGCTGCAAGATTTGCCATCATTAGAGCAAAATTTTACTGATGTTGCGTATTTTATCAAATTATTAGAGCTTGTACGTTTTTAACTGCTGTGCAAACACTATTAGTGGATGTTGCTTTTTTTTCTTTGTTTAATAAGAGCTTGAATTTTATAAAAGCCTTCTTATTTAAAGAGTAAGACTTAAAATAAAAGCTACAACAAAGCTTAATATACCGATAATCACAAGAGTAAGCAGAATATGCTTCATGTTTTTCCTTTTGGATTTTGTGTAAAAAATGGGACTTAAAACTAAGCCCCACACTTACAAAGGAAGCACCAGAGAGTGCTATAAATGGCTAGCCTGTTTACAAGACAGGCTAGGCTAAAAGCCACTTTTTAGCTAACTTTAGCCAAAAAGACGCCATTTGAATTTTTTAAAACTTGTGAATTTTTTAAAACTTTTGAATTTTTTAAAAAATTCACTTTAATTCTCAAATTTCTTTTAAGGTAAAAAATTCAGTCCAAAGCCAAAAAATTTAAATAAATTTTCTAAATTTTCTAGCCCCAGTTTTTAAAATTTCTTTTTATCTGTATCTGCTAATATTTCTTGGATTATATTATTAACAGAATTTGTTATATTGCCTGAGTTGCTTGCTATTTGGCTATTTTGCTGTGTTAGCTCGTTTAGCTTGGCTACTGCATCATTTATCTCATTTACATTATCTGTTTGAGTATTGATTTGAGAGCTCATATCGGTTATGCTTTGAACCAAAATATTTACATTTGCTTCAATTTCTGCTAGGCATTTATTTGTTCTCTCAGCTAGATTACGCACCTCATCAGCCACGACTGAAAATCCTCTGCCGTGCTCGCCAGCACGAGCTGCTTCGATAGCTGCATTTAGCGCTAGTAAGTTTGTCTGATCAGCCAAATCCCTAATCATAGAAATAATGCTTTTTATATCACCTGCTTGCTGGATAGTGCTTTTGCTTCTATCTTGTATAGTTTGCATAGAGCTTGTTATTTCAACTACTTTATTAGATGTAGCATCTAGGCTGCTTGCTGCCTGGCTGGCACTTTGGGTTAGTTCATTTACAGCTTTTTTTAGCTCATCACTGTTACTAGCTAGTTTATAAGCAAAATCTTTTGATGTATTTAGCATTTTGCGGATTTCTTCGCCAAGTGCGTTTGTTACTTGTTCTACTTTACCATTTGCATTATCTATATTATCTCTAAAATCAAGCTTGGTATATTTATCAAAAATATTTAGAATTTTATGTAAATC
Organism: uncultured Campylobacter sp.; assembly: GCA_937875715.1. Classification (GTDB taxonomy): domain Bacteria; phylum Campylobacterota; class Campylobacteria; order Campylobacterales; family Campylobacteraceae; genus Campylobacter. Next base: position 10,032 of record CALEHZ010000255.1, read on the forward strand.
ATTACCCACAGCACTAGCAAGCAAGTCAAGCAAAGAATTCACAGCATCTTTTAGCTTAGCTAGATTTGGATTGCTTGTATTGCCATCTATTCTTTCATTGATTATTCCAGATTTAGCAATATCAATGATTCTTAGGCTTTCTTTTACTATTTTTTGATCTTCTTCTACATCTTTTTTGGCTACATCTACATATTTATTTATCATCATTGCCATTTTGCCCAGTTCATCATTTGCTCTGATTTTTATAGGCTCTAATTTTACTGGCTTATGTGCTAAAAACTCAAAGAATCCATGTAGATAATTTAGCACCACTACTATTCTATCACCTACGATTTTTCGCACCGCAAAATTAACTACCAAAGTAACTATTATTATAATAATAATCGTAGCTATAGCAATCAAAGTAATCATAGAATAAAGATTTGATAAAACTTCTTTTTTAGGTGCAGTAGTCATTATATACCAGCTTTCTTCTATGCCTTGAAAAGATATTTCTTTAAGCGCTAGATAAGAGCTCTCACCACCATAAGATACAAAATCATCAATTATAAGAAGTGGAGTTTTATTTTTTATAGCTTGGGCTATTTCTGCAGCATTTGTATTTACATCTGTGATTATTTTAGCCCAAATATTTCTATCAGTGTGAGCTGCTATTCTAGCATTTTGAGTTAGCAGCACTCTTAAATCACCTTTAAACAAAGAAAATTGATTGCTTGTAATTAAATTTGATACTTCTTCTAAGTTTAGCAAAATTCCAGCTACACCGACATTGTTGCCATTTTTGTCCTGCACACTTTGAGCAAGGGCAACACCAAAAAAGCTAGTGCCATTTATATTAAAAATCTGTGTAATACCAATATGTGGCTTTTTCTCTTTTAAAGCAGTTTTTATTACAGCTAGTTCAGACACCCAGCCTTGATTTGGGATTTCTTTGACATCGCCATAGCTTTTTTGATTTAAATCTTGTGATAGATATTTTATGCTCTCGCCATTATAGTTTTCTATATATAAAAACGCATATTTTCCCCAGTTTGATGCATCAAGCTTCTCATCTAAACTAGCAAAAATATCTTCTTTACTAGCATTATTAGCAAGTCTTTTATTTATAGAAATAACAGCACTTTGAAGTGAAACTTGACTTTCATTGAAAATGCCTTGGACATAGTTGCCATACCTTGCAGCAGCGACTTGCAGCATTTTTTCAGCATCAGCTACGCTATTTTTATTGATTTGATAGCCTAGCACTATACCGAGCACGACTAGTGCTACTAGCACTATACCACTTACAAAGGTGCTAATCTTAGCACCTATACCTAGATTTTTAAACATGTTACTCCTTTGTTTATTTGTTGTTTTTGTTTATTTTTTTATTATTTTTTTATAGTTTCATTAAAGTCCTTAGTAAGCACAATGAGGCAACGCTCTAGTTTTCTAGCTTCGCAAGGACGATCAAGCATGTTATTTTCTATCCATCTTTGTATATCTTTTACTTTATGTTCTTGTGGCTTTGGTGCGTTATATGCCTCTATCATTGCCGCACACTCAGTATGCTCACTGGCAAGTAAATAAATACTAAAAAAACAAATAGGAAAAATTTTAAGCACAAATACTCCAAAATTTCAAAATATGAATTTTATAAAATTCAAACTATTTTTATTATCTTAACTACACCCTTGCTTTATTTAAGGTGGCAATTTTTTCTATTGTCAAATTATTTATACGTGAGCAATATAAGTTATTATAAATATCATGACAAAGCTCTTTGTAAATAGTTTTAATAGTAGAAATTTGTCTATCTGGGGTAAGCTCTGTTCTAGCAAGCTCTACAAAATTTACAGATATAAAGCCTCTTGCATCAACTAGCCTGTCGTGTATTCCTTCATAAAGTATCTCGTATAGTTCTGTATCACTTAGCGAATTACCCGCTCTGTGACAAACTCTAATGAAGTTTAAGTCGTAAAATAGTTGCGTTATAGTTTTTTCTTGGTTTTGTGGGCTGTCTTTAAAACACACAATTTTTACTATATGCAAAAATATTTTCATACTTTCGTCTTTGTAATGCTTTTTTATGCTTGCGTTTCTGTCTAATATTGCCATTTTTCTTCCTTTGTTGATGTTTAAAATGCGAGTGCGAATTGTAGCAGAAAATAAATAAAAAAGAATATCTTGATGGTGGAATTGCTGATTCAATCCCTCTTAAATTTTTGGAATCAATAAAGTGCGATAAAAAGGTTGTTATACTGACTCAACCTAAAGGATATGTTAAAGGTCCAAATAAACTTATGCCTCTTCTAAAATTGTTATATAGAAAATATCCTAATATGCTTGAAAAAATGAAAAATCGTCACATTGAATATAATAAACAAGTAGATTATGTAAATCGATGTGAAGAAAAAGGAAATATTTTTGTAATTAGACCTGATGAAAAATTAGACATAGGACATATTTGTCATGATTCAGATAGAATTGAAGCAATATATGCTTATGGCCGTAAAATAGCAGGACAAATATTAGAAGATTTAAAAAATTATTTAAGTGAATAAATTTAAATTATTGACATTAAATAAATATAATAGTACAATAGATTTATCAGTTAATAAATAAATCTAACGGAGGCTGTTATGATAGAAACAATTTACAAAAAATCATTAGATGTATTACTAAAAAAGCCATTTCGTTTATGGGGAATTTCACTTCTATGTGGAATAATAATATTTTTATTGAATATTTTATTTGGTTTATCGATAGGTATTTCTATTGCAATTTCTCTTGCTCTTGATGCATCTATGACTTTAATTTACCTCCGTGGTTATCGAGGAGAAGAAATTTGTAATGAACAGCTTTTTGATTCTTTGAAAGATGCAAAAATAGCAAAAAGAGTAATATGTGGTATGGCATGGAAAATATTATGGGTATTTATTTGGTTGCTTATACCAATTATTGGCATATTTTTTGCAATAAAAAAAGCATATGCATATAGATTGACACCATATATTTTGATGCAGGAACCAGATATTTCTATTATGGATGCTATAAAAGTATCTGAGCAGCGTACGAATGGTTTTAAATTAAAAATGTTCATAGCAGACTTTTTAATTTTTATTACTATTTGCGCTATCGTATTTATACTTGCGCTTATTTCACTTATTCCATTAATTGGAATCTTATCTTACATTGTTTTATCAATATTTATGTTAGGTGTATCATTATTGTTACCTTTATTTTTAGGACTCATAAAAGCTGCTTTTTATGAGGAAATTATGCATGGAACTATTATAATTCAGTAGTTTTATATGATTTAAAATAAGTATAAAAAGGTGTAGTTTTTTGGCTACACCTTTTTATACGTAATGAAATTTTCAATTTAGGAATGGAATATAAGCTGAAAGAACTGCAAAAATTACAGCTGGTAACATATTTGAAACTTTGATTCTAAATTTACCATCAAATAAAAGATTTAAACCAACACAAAGAATTAATACTGAACCAACGAGAGACAAATTACTAATAGCAAGATCGTTTAAAATAGGTGAAATAAGTCTAGAAAGTAATGTAATGCTTCCTTGGAATAATGCTACAGGAATAGCTGAAAATACGCAACCTTTTCCCATTGAAGCTGATAGTATTATTATGATTACAAAGTCAAGAATTGATTTAGTAAGTAAGGTAGTATAATCATGTAATATTCCATCTTGAATAGAACCCATGATGGCCATTGCACCGATGCATACGGTAAATGTTGCATTTAAAAATCCATCAACGAATTTTACATCTTTAGCATTTCCTGTTTTTTGTTTTAACCAAATTCCAAATTTTTCTGTTTTGGCATCAATATCTATTATTTCTCCAATTATTGTTCCTAAAATCATTGAAAATAAAAGTACATAAGTTCCTTTTGTTCCTATATTACCTTCAGAAATGACTAATGATTCGGAAATAAAACCTTGAACGCTTATCAGCGATATGCTGATACCCATTGCAATTATAATTGCTTTTTGCAATTTTTCATTAAAAAATTTTCCTAATGTTAGTCCGATTATTCCCGCTACTATAATAGCGACAGTATTTATTATTGTTCCAAGTCCTGGCATTTTGTTTAATCCATTTTATCTAATATATTATGCTAAATGCACTTAATGATTATAACAAATAATATTAAAAATGTATTGATTTAATTAATATGAAATTGTAAAAGTTCTTTTCTTATATTATTAATTTTATTTTTTTGCAAATAAAAAGAGTTACACCGTTCGATGTAACCCTTTGTAAATATATTTGTGTATTATTTCATCATGAATTCTGGACAATCAACAAGTGCACGCATATAAAGTGCCTGAGCACCTAAAGCTGTTGGGTGAACTTTATCTGTTGAAAGCATGCCAGTGTACCAAACATTATCATCAAGAGCTCCTACAGCTGTTGCAAAATCAATATATCTGTAGCCACTGTTAATAACCCATTCATTTTTCATTTTATTGCTTCTCTCTGGAACATTTGGAATTGTTGTAAGAATTGGTGTAACACCATATTGTTCGCAAAGTTCAAGGAATTTATTTACACTATTCATCCAGTTAGAGTTAGGAGCTGTTGCTGTATCAGCATCATTCATACCAAGACACCAAACTGCATATTGTGGAATACCATGAGTAAGAGCTGTTTTGAAATCTTCTAAACCTTTTGCAGAACCCATTCCAGGGAAACCGAATAAAAGAACATTTGTATAACCATTACTTACAAGGTAAGAAGTCCATCTTTCGTTAGATGTTGGGTTAAAATATGAATCTCCAAATGCATATAATCCTGAACGGAATCCATCACACATCCAATTTGCTGTAACGTTAGTAACTGAAATACTTGAAGTTTCTACAAATACTGAACCATTTCTACCAGCCCAGTTAACATCTTTAAGAGTATACATACCAGAAGCAGTCATAATTGTTATATTTGCTTTTCCGAATGATACATCAATTGTAACTGAAAGGAAACCTTGTAATTTAAGACCATGAGATACATCTCTGTCTGTTTGAAGGGATGTATAATATGAATTAACTTTAAGGTTTGTTGGTGTGATTTCAACATAACTAGCACTGTATTCAGTTTTACCATGACCAAGTCTAATTACAGTAGATGCAGGAACTGTTGCAGGAAGTTCACAGTAGAAAGACATCTTTTTATTATTAATTATTGTGTTAGCTTCGAGATAAAGTGGCTTTCCACTTTCGAGTTTGTCGACTGTTTTTGTAACAGCTTCTGAACGTAATGATTGTGAAGCAACAGCGCTAATATTTTGAGAACTTGAAGCAAGTTTATTTAAAATATCATCTGAAATATATTCACTCTTAAGTTGTACTTTATCTTCTTTTCCTACAATCATAACGTCTTGATCTTCATATTTCGTATAGAAAGTTAAAATGATATAGTCAACGCCGTTAGGTACTGTAAAATCAAATACTCCTTCTGCTCCAAGAAGCACTTGATTATCATTTTCATCAAATGTTGCAACAAATCTAACATCTAGTTTTGATGTTGTTCCTTTCTTTACAGCAGAAACTACATCCCCAGCTTTAACATAAATTTTTTCTGTTCTAACATATGCAGGATTTCCTTTTCCAGCACCACGACCATCGTGCCAAACATATCCATCTTCAACTTTTGGAGTTAGAATCTTATTTGTATCAACTTGAACTGTTTCAAAATAACCTTCAAGACTATCGAAAATTTCTTTCATTGCATTACCTACTGCAACAGCATCAGCTGCAGCACCTTCTTTTGTAAATGTTTTATCTATTGCACAAGCAATTTGGCTAAGCCAGTCTTTTTCTGTTCCAACAAAACCATTATCAACAGCTACATCATAAGCTGTTTTACCAGTATCACCTTTATCGCCTTTATCTCCTTTTGGACCACCAAGAACATTTCCTACATTTAAAGGT
>CALEHZ010000256.1 GCA_937875715.1 uncultured Campylobacter sp.
TTTTCATATAAAACCCTAAAGAATAAAATTTATTAAAGAATTATAATTTTAAAAAGTAAATATCTTAAAAATTTAACATTTTTATTTTAAATTTTTTATGGAATTTTTGGGAAACTTTTAGGCTGTAAAACTGCAGCTAAAGTGAATTTTTGTTTTGCCCAGCTGTGCGAATTTTCTAAATTTTTTAACTGCAGCGGTTTTTTTGAATTTTCTAATTTTTTTGAATTTTTTAAAAAATTCAACTTTTAAAACTTATTGAATTTTATAAAATTCAGCACTAATTTTTTTGCCTTGCTGGGTGAATTTTATAAAATTCAAATATTTTCTAGTTTTATCGCCTCGTTATCGATGATGCCGATGCCTTTTTTAAGCGTTTTTTTGGCGATTTTCTGCGCTGCTTTTAGCGAGTGCATTTTGTAGGTTCCGCATTGATATTTGTTTGCCTCAGGCAGTGCTGCATTTCTAGCAAGTGCGATTATATCTTTCATTGAAGCTTGCCACGCCTTTTTTACAGCCTTTTTACTTGGTTTGCCAATTACACTCATATAAAAGCCGGTGCGACAGCCCATAGGCGAAATATCGATTATTTCGCATTCTGTGCCGTTTAGATGCTCACGCATAAAGCCAGCAAATAAATGCTCTAATGTATGAATTCCCTTTTGGCTTAAAATATCTTTATTCGGCTTACAAAAGCGCAGGTCAAAAACGCTTATTTCATCGCCTTTTGGCGTATTCATCACCTTTGCAAGGCGAACGCCTGGTGCTTTCATTTTGGTATGGTCAACCTTAAAACTATCTAAAAGTGGCATAAGATTTCCTATAAGATTTTTTAAGAAGTAGCTAGAATTTTTTAAAAAATTCTAGCTTAATTGCAGCGATTATGCGAACTCAGGTTTGATTTGAGCTACCCAAGCGTTGATGCGCTCGTCAGTTTTGTCGCTTTCATTGTCAGCATCAAGAGCAAGACCTACGAATTTGCCGTCTTTTACAGCTGTGCTTGAATCAAAGCTATATCCATCTGTGCTTACAGCACCTACTACTTTTGCGCCTTTTGAGCTAAATTTTTCGTATAATGTGCCAATTGCGTTGCAGTATGTATCACTATAGCTAGAGCTGTCGCCCATGCCAAAAATAGCGATTGTTTTACCGCTAACTTCGATACTATCAAGATCAAAGCTATCCCACTCGTCTTGTAAATCACCGCTACCCCAAGTAGAAGAGCCAAAAATGATTTTATCATAGCCGTTGATTGTGCTAGCGTCTGTTTGAGCTATGTTTAGCACATCATCGATGCCTAGTGCGGCTGCGATTTTGTTTGCAGCATCCTCAGTGTTGCCCATGCTTGATCCGTAAACCACGCATACTTTACTCATATTTAATCCTTTAAAAAGAAGTTGATTTTGGAATTATAGCAAAAAAAATTTAATTTTTTAAATATAAAAATGATAATTTTTTAACAAAGTATAAAATTTTAGAAAATTCAGCAATAAATTTTCTATATATTTTTTCTAAAATTTCTAAAATTTCGCTATAATTTCGCTGCCTGAATAGTTCGTGACGTGTTTTTATGGGGGTCCAACAGATTAGTATTGGCAAGACAGCTTGCGTGTGGTGTGATGGCGACTGGCTGGTGTTTTTTACGCCGTAAATGCCGAGCCGCCCCTAAAATGCGTGGCTCATTGCAAGTTTGGCTTATGAGGGCCGAGCGAGAAACTGACGGCTATTTGGGTAATATTCTTTTATAAAATTCACAAAAAATAAGGCAAAAAATGAAGGTTTTAATTGTAGGAAATGGTGGCAGAGAATATGCTATTGCAAGGCGCTTAAAAGCTGATAATTGCGAGCTTTTTGTAAGTCCAGGTAATGCTGGCACAGAGCAAATCGCTACAAATATACAGGCTAAAAATTACGAAGATTTGGCAAAAAAAGCAAAAGAGCTAGGCATTGATTTGTGTGTTGTGGGTCCAGAAAATGCGCTAAGTGATGGAATTGTAGATATTTTCAAAGAGCAGGGTATAAATATTTTTGGACCAAGCAAGGCTGCGGCTCGCTTGGAGAGCTCAAAAGCTTTTATGAAGGAATTTTTAGCACGTCACAACATCCGCACAGCAAGATTTATAAACACACACGATTTTAAAGAAGCTTGTGATTTTATAGACAATTTAGAAGGAAAAATTGTAGTAAAAGCCGATGGACTATGTGCCGGAAAAGGCGTGATAATCGCAAATAATGCTGATGAGGCAAAGGCTGCAGCAAAGGACATGCTAAGCGGAACTAGCTTTGGCGATGCTGGCAAAAGGGTTGTGATTGAAGAGTTTTTAGACGGCTTTGAGCTAAGCTTTTTTGCGCTTTGTGATGGGCAGAATTTTGTAAGTTTGCCAGTAGCGCAAGATCACAAAAGATTAAATGACAATGATGAAGGCCCAAATACTGGCGGAATGGGAGCTTATGCCCCAAGCATGCTAGCTAGCACGGATTTAATCAAGCGAGTTGAGAGCGAAATCGTCCGCCCAACGCTTGATGGCATGAAACACGAAAATACGCCATTTTGCGGCGTGCTTTTTGTGGGGCTAATGGTGGTAAATGGCACGCCTTATGTGCTTGAGTTTAATGTGCGTTTTGGCGACCCAGAATGCGAGGTTTTAATGCCTTTGATTAAAGGTGATTTTAGCCAAATTTTATTAAATGCAGCACAAGGTAAGCTTGAAAAAATCGAACTTTTAGGCAAATTTGCTGTGGGCGTGGTGATGAGTAGCGAAAATTATCCTTATGGCAAAAGCGAGCCAGCACCAATAAAAGTGGAGCAAATCCCAGAAAATTCACATATTTGCTACGCTGGTGTGAGTCAAAAAAATGGGCAAATCTATGCTGATGGAGGTCGTGTGCTTGTAGCTGTGGGGCTAGCAGATACGATAGAAGCAGCACAAAGTAAGGCTTACGAGCTTATTAAAAATATTGATTTTAAGGGTGCGCATTTTAGAAAAGACATAGCTTATCAAGCGCTTAGAAAATGATTTCTGTAATTGTGCCAGTCTATAACTGCGAGACATACATAAAAAAATGCGTTGAGAGTATTTTAGCACAAAGCTATAAAGACTTTGAGCTTTTGCTAATTGATGATGGCTCAAAAGATGCTAGCGGCGTAATCTGCGATGAATTTTCTAAAAAAGACGAAAGAGTCAAAGTAATTCACAAAGCAAACGCAGGTGCTGGCAAGGCTAGAAATGATGGTATAGACTTGGCAAAAGGCGAATTTATTGCCTTTGTAGATAGCGATGATTTTGTCTCACCTTTTTATTTACAAACGCTATTTGAAGCAATCCAAGAAAATGACGCAGACATTGCTATGTGCGAGTATGAGCGGCTTTATGATGAAGAAATTTCGTGGCAAAAGCCAGAGAAAAAAAATATAGAAATTTTTGATGAAAAAAATAAATTTGATGTTTATCTTAACCCAAAATACGGCGTGGGGCCAATTTGCAAGCTTGTAAAAGCACAAATTGTAAAAAATAATCTTTTTTCAAATCACAAGGTTGGCGAGGATGCTAGAACCACGCCAAAATGGATATTTGATGCAAAAAAAGTCGTTTTTGTGAGCATCAATTTATACGCCTATTATTTTAACCCCAAAAGCATCACAAATACGAGCAATTACGAGCTTTACTTTGGTCATTTAGAAACAAGGGCAGAAATTATTCAGTATTTTACGCAAATTTCGCAAAGCAAAGTCGTGGCTTACCAGCACAAATTACTATTGTTTTTGCTGTTTTTGTGTCTTGGTCAAAATGAGAAAAAATTCAGCGATAAAGAATTTAAGGCTAGCTACCAAAGTGCCTTAAAAACAGCAAAAGATATAATTTATAATTCAATTTACATTGATGCGACTAATAAAAATTTGCTCAAAATCGCTGCTTCAAATCACCTTTTAGCACGCCTAGTTTTTGGGCTTTACAAGCTAATTGGCGCAAGCAGCCTACCTAAAAAAATTCTAAAAAAAATATTTAAAATGAAGTAGAATTTTATAAAATTCAGTTTGAATTTTATGAATTTTGGCTTAATTGTAAAAAACGGGTGCTGGAAGTGCTCGTTTTTGACCTTATCTTTCA
>CALEHZ010000257.1 GCA_937875715.1 uncultured Campylobacter sp.
GGCTCGATTGATGAGTCAGGCTTTGCGTAAACTTACTGCAATTATTGGTAAATCTAATTGTATTGTTATTTTTATTAACCAGATTCGTATGAAGATTGGTGTAATGTTTGGAAATCCTGAAACAACTACTGGTGGTAATGCACTTAAATTCTATGCTTCAGTTCGCCTTGATGTGCGAAGAATAGCCACGCTAAAACAAGGCGAGGAGCCAATAGGAAATAGAGTGCGTGTAAAAGTCGTAAAAAACAAGGTGGCACCGCCATTTAAGCAAGCTGAGTTTGATGTGATGTTTGGCGAGGGAATTAGCCGTGAAGGCGAGCTAATGGATTATGGCGTAAAGCTTGATATAATCGATAAAAGCGGTGCGTGGTTTAGCTATGAAAGCACCAAGCTAGGACAAGGCAGAGAAAACGCAAAAGCCTTTTTAAAAGAAAATGAAAATATAGCAAGCGAAATAGAGGGTAAAATCCGTGAAAATATAGGTGACGCCTTAAGCGGCGGTGCTAGCGATGAAGGAGAAAGTGATGAGTAAAATTGAGAGTGTAAGTGCACTAGAAGTATTTGATAGTCGTGGAAATCCCACAATCAAAGCTTATGTAACAACAAGCGATGGAGTGGTGGGCACAGGAATTGCGCCAAGTGGTGCTAGCACAGGCAAAAGAGAAGCTTTGGAGCTGCGTGATGGCGATGAGAGCCGCCTAAATAAAAAAGGCGTGCTAAAGGCTGTAAATAATGTGATTGAAAAAATCGCTCCAAAGCTTGTTGGCAAGTGCGTATTTGATCAAAACGGCATTGATAAGCTTATGCGTGAGATTGATGGCACTGATAATTACAGCTCGCTTGGTGCAAATGCTGTGCTAAGCGTGTCAATGGCAGTAGCTCGTGCTGCGGCTACTGAGTGTGGGGCACCACTATATCGCTATTTGGGCGGTGCGAACGCTAGAGTGCTGCCAGTGCCGATGCTAAATATAATTAACGGCGGTGCTCACGCAAACAATAGCCTTGATTTTCAAGAGTTTATGATTATGCCTTTTGGCTTTGGCAGCTTTAAGGACGCGTTTTGCGCCTCAGCTACGATTTATGCTAAGCTTAAAGAGATTTTAGGCAAGGGTGGACATAGCACAGCTGTGGGCGATGAGGGTGGTTTTGCGCCGAATTTTACTAGCAATGATGAGGCGTTATCTGCGATAATGGAAGCTATAAAAGCTTCTGGCTTTGAGGCTGGTTGGCAAATCAAAATCGCCCTTGATGTCGCCTCAAGTGAATTTTATGAAAATGGCAAATATAATTTTGGCTCTAAAAGCTACTCAAGCGATGATATGATCGAGCTTTATAGCGAATTAGCGGCAAAATATCCTATTTTTTCTATTGAAGATGGTTTGAGCGAAGATGACTGGGATGGCTGGGCGAAGCTTACAAAGGCACTTGGCAGCAAGGTTCAGCTTGTAGGCGATGATTTGTTTGTGACAAATACTGAGATTTTAAGCCGTGGAATAGAAAAAGGTATCGCAAATGCCGTGCTAATCAAGCCAAATCAAATCGGTTCAGTCTCGCAGACTATGGAGGCTGTTCGCCTAGCTCAAAGAAGCGGATATCGCACGATAATGAGCCACAGAAGTGGCGAGAGCGAAGATAGCTTCATAGCTGATTTTGCCGTGGCACTAAACACTGCGCAAATCAAAACCGGCTCTACATCACGCTCAGATCGCATGGCAAAATACAACCGCTTGCTTGAAATAGAACAAGAAAGCGATGGCGAGTATTTAGGTTTAAAGATCTAAAATTTGAGCAACGCTTGTTTTGTGGTGCTAAATTATAATAACTGCTTGTTTTGGCAATTTTATAAAATTCAAGCTGAATTTTATGAAAGTTATAAAATTTGGCTGCTTTGTTAGCACTGCACTAGGTATTGTGCCGACTGAATTTTTTAAAATGAATTTTTTAAAAAATTCATTTTGTCGCAGTGTTTTGTCGCAGTCTGAGTAAGAATAAAATTAGCCAAATAAATCAAGCAATGGCGACTATTTAAGAAAGCAGCAAAGAAAGTAAAGTTATGAATGAAATGATTGATTCTTTGCCAAAAGCAAAGAAAAGAAATAAGCTTTTTAATAACCTGCTTAGCTATCTTTTTATGGGTGTTTGCGTGGTGTATGCAGGCTGGTATATCGGCAATATGCTCTTTGGTGCACGCAGCCTTGATGTGATGCTTGATTTGCACGCTCAAAAAGAGCGTCTAAGCACGCAGGTAACGCAGTTGCAAGAAGAAAATGCCGCCTTACAAAAAGAATATTTTGAGCTAATCGGGCTAGACCCTGATAGTTATAAAGGAAAATGATGAAATACACGCTTTTTCTAGCCTTTTTGGCTGTTGTTTTGATGGCAAGAGAAAATCCTTTTACGCCAAGTGGAGTTGCTAAAAGTGATATAAATAGCACAAATATTATTACAAAACCAAAAGATTTTACCTCGCTAAATATAAGTCTGCCAAGCGATGCAAGGGAGCTTTCGCACATTAGCGTTCATTACAAAAGCGTAGATGGCAGCATAAAAACGAAAAATTACGAAATTGATTCTAGTATAGACTGGCACGATACTTTGGTACTTGCTAGGCAGGCTGCGCCGCAGACTACAAACAATCAAATGCTTGATGTCTCAGTCACCAGCGGTGAGCCTGGAAGCACCACTAAGCCTGCTAAAAACATCGTTATAAGCGACGCTCCGCAAGTAAGTGCGATTTCAGCGCCTTCACTTGAAGCGGCGCTTGAAAGTTTTAAATTTGCTAATTTGTTTGAAATCTCAGTTTTTAGCTCAAAAATTATCATAAATACAAATGATATGTTGCTAAAAAGCTACGATGATGGCTCTCGCATCGTGCTTGATTTTAAAAAATCAAGCGGTGATTTTCTTACAAAAAGCGTGGATTTTAAAAATATCGTGCTAAAAAAGATGATTATCGGTTCGCATCAAAAATTTTACAGAGTTGTTTTACAGCTGGATAAAAAATATAAATATTCAATTCGTCAAAACAGCGATAATTACAGCATTTGGCTAGGCAAATAGTTATTGAATTTTATAAAATTCAAGGCTGAATTTTTTAAATATTATTAGACACACTTATAGTCATAAAACTAAATTTTTTGGCTTAAAAGTGTTAATACGCACTAAATTTTGTAATATTTTCAAGCTAAGTTTTAGTAAAATTTAGCTTGAAAATATTGCGTTTATTATTGATTTAATTATATATCCGTATTTTTAAGAGTAGTTAAAATAGCTGCGATGAAATTTTTGCTCTAAAAAGATTGTTTTTGTAAGGCTGAAATTAAGTAATTTTGAGCTTTATTTTTATGAATTTTTTAAACAAATTACAGATATTAAACACAGCTACAATTCTAGTTTATACATCACTAGCGCATTATTTTTTCGCAAAAGTTCTTTTTTGATAGTATTGCCAGTTCGCTTGTCTATTGTGGTCCTATACACCTCTCCAAGCCTATAGAACTGCTCGCCTTTTTTCTCAAATCTCTCATTTTCAGCCTTGATGTGATAAGA
>CALEHZ010000258.1 GCA_937875715.1 uncultured Campylobacter sp.
AAAGCCTTTAAAATGTGCTGAATTTTATAAAATTCATAAAATTCAAAAGTGAATTTTATAAAATTCATAAAATTCACTTTGGCACAGTATCAACAAAGCAAAAAATTCAAAAGTGAATTTTATAAAATAAATAAAATTTCAAAATATTTTGTAAATTCTACACAATTTTTCATAGTTTTTGGGTAAAATTACAGAATTTTTTTTGAAGTAAAAATAATGGAAAATATCGTAGAAAAATTACAAAGAGAAGAAATTATCATCGCAAGCCCCAAAAAAAGAACCTATGCTTTTATCATAGATGATGTAGTCATTGCGCTACTATTTTTTGCTATTTATTATGATAGCTTTGCTAGTGTAAGTGATGATTTTATGGCACTTCAAAGCAAAATCGCTAGTTTTACTTGGCAGCTTATTTTTTTGCGCGTGGTTTATCAAACTTTTTTTGTGTGGCGATACGGCGCAACGCTTGGTAAAATCGCAGTTAAAATAAGATGCCTTGATGAAGATATGCTTGATACCCCAAATCTCTCAAAAGCGTTTTTAAGGGCATCTGTGCGAGTTTTAAGCGAAACATGCTTTTATTTGGGCTTTGTATGGGCGTTTGGCAACGCAGCCAGACAAACTTGGCATGACAAAATAGCAAGGACGATAGTCTGTGAAACTAAGTAGAATTTTTTGGATTTTGGCTTTATTTTTTGGTATTTTAGAAGCAAATATGCTTAAAAACCCTCAAAGCGTGGAATTTATAGCAAATGAGGTTCATAAAGTAGGTGATTTAAGCACAGCTAGCGGCGATGTGCTAGTCTATAGCCAAGACTACCTTGTAACTGCACCAAGAGCTACATATGACCATAAAAATGAGATTATAGAGCTATTTGATGATGTAAATATCCTAAAAAACAATGCTGAAGCCACGCACTCAAAATACGCTAAAATCAATGTAAAAACAAATGAAATCATCACAGATACTGCCTTTTTAATGGATCAAAGCAAAGAGCTATGGCTACAAAGCGAACAAATATGCTCAAATGACGACAGAATCGATCTAAATAAATCAATCGTCTCAAGCTGTAATGTAAAAGACCCAGACTGGCATATAGAGTATGAAAAAGGCGTATATGATAAAAAAGGCAAGTATTTAAGCCTGTATAATTCAGTATTTTATGGCAATTTACCGCTTTTTGGGCAAACGCCACTTATGTATTTGCCTTATTTTGCCTTTAGCACGGATAAGACACGCCGCACTGGCTTTTTAGCACCTGGAATTGGCTACTCAAAGGGCGAAGGATTATATTACGAACAGCCTTTTTATTTAGCGCCTTACAATAGCTGGGATTTGGAGCTAAATCCACAGATTCGCACAAATCGTGGAGTTGGATTTTATACCACTTTTAGATTTGCTGATTCAGCGCATTCAAGGGGTAAAGTTAAAGCTGGAATTTTTAAAGACAAGCAAAGCTATGCCGAAAAACAAGTGCTTAAAAACGATAAACACACAGGCATAGAGATAGAATACGAGCGTGATAAACTCGCTAAATACTTGCTTGATGGAGATTATAGCGAAGGGCTTTATCTTACTTTTACACATCTAAATGACATTGATTATTTAAATTTACAAAGTGGAAGCCACGACAATGCCTTTGATAGCTTAATTCATTCAAGATTAAGATATTTTTTAAATACAAAAGAACATTATTTTGGACTTTATGGTGATTATTATATAAACACAGCCAAAATTGCTACAAAGTATGGCAACAAAGACACACTTCAAGAGTTGCCAACACTTCATTATCACAGTTATTTAGATACATTTTTGAGCAAAAATATTACTTATTCATTTGATATAAAATATCACAATTACACACGCAAAGTAGGCACAAAAGCACAGCAATTTGAATTAAATATGCCAATTGGGCTAAATTACACCTTGCCAAATGAGTGGGCAAATATTAGCTGGACAAATAACTTTTATGCCTCGCATACAAATTACTCAAACAGCTATGAGTATTTAGCAAATGGGTCTAAAAAAGATAGAGCAAATGATAAATACATTCGTCACTGGCAAGAGTTTAAAATCTCTACTGATTTAGCTAAGCCTTATGATGCTTTTGGTGGGGTTTTTCACACTATGAATTTGTATTTATCATATATTCAGCCAGGCTACAAGCACGGAGAAATAGCTGATAGTCTGCTTGCTTATGATAAAGATATAATTGAAGAGAATTTTATAGAAGAAATTGATGAAAACTACCAAAAACAAATGCTAAAAACGGGAATTACGCAGTATTTATTTAATAGTAAAAATGATAAAATTCTACGCCACGCATTTTATACTAGCTACCAAACAAACAAAAACCGCTTTTATATGAGCGAAAATCAGCTTGAGCTGTATTTTGATAATTTTAAAGCATTTAGCAAAATTGCTTATGACCATGATAAAAACGCAATTACGCACAGCCAACATGGTTTATCTTTTGCTTATGAAAATTTATATTTTGATATAAGACATAATTTTGATAAAATTTACAAAGATAATGGCATAGTGCAAAAATCAAACTATTTACAAACTTACGCAAATTACACCTTGCCAAAAAATGTGAGAATTTTTGGAGCTTATGCGTATGATTATGAGCTAAAATATACAAAAATGTGGCAAATCGGCATCTCTCAAAATAGAAAATGCTGGAATTATGGTATTTATTTTACACACAATACTGAGCCGCAAAATACATCAAATGGCCCAGAGCCAAAAACCAAAAATAGCGTTTTTGTATTTTTTAGCTTTTATCCTTTTGGCAATGTTAGCTATGATGCAAGTATTGCAAGTAGTGATGTGAAATAAAATGTTTAATGATAAGCAAGAAGCAGCCCTGGCACTTTTAGAAGTTTTAAATGAGGAAGAACTTAAAAAAAATAATTTTGTGCTTGTGTGTTTAAGCTTGTCTAGTATTTTGCTTTGTGATGTAATCGCTAGAAAATTAGAGCTTGATTATGAACTTTTTTTTAGTGCTGATATAACTGCACCAAATAACGATGAATGCGAAATTGCTTGTGTGAGCGAAACAGAAGAAATCGTGCTAAATGAAGCACTTATAAATAGCTTTGACATCTCACAAGATTTTGTTTACGGACAAGCTAAAAGAGTATATGAAGAAAAAATTCTAAAACAAGTTTATAAATACCGCAAGGGCAATCTTTTAACCTTTTTAAAAGATAAAAATGTTTTGTTAATTGACGATGGCTGCGAAAATGGCTCAAAAATCGCAGTAAGCGCAAAAAGCATGAGAAAAATCGGCGTAAATAATTTATATTTAGCCTGTGCTGTGATTAGCGAGGAGTTAGAACATTATGCTATGAATATTTTTGATGCAGTTTATAGTGCTAGAAAAACAGAGAGCTTTGTAACTAATAATTTTTATTTTAAGCAGCCAGAATTTTTAAGTGAAGCAGAAATTTTAAAGATTTTAGAAGAAAGTCCGCATTATTTGCCACTTCAAAAGCCAAAAGAACAAAACAAGGAGTAAAAAAATGGAAATTAGAGTAGATGTAAATAATCAAGCACAAATCTTTGATGTAAATAAAGTAGCCAAGCAAGCAAGTGGGGCTTGCCTTTTAAAAGTAGGAAATGCAGTAGTTTTAGCTACCATCGCAAGAGAGCTTAAAAGCGTAGATGAGGACTTTTTGCCACTTACTGTTCAATACATTGAAAAGCAATACGCAGTGGGCAAAATCCCAGGTGGATTTATAAAGCGTGAGACAAAGCCAAGCGACTATGAAACACTAAGCGCTAGAATCGTAGACCGCTCACTTCGCCCACTTTTTCCAAAGGGCTATACATATCCTACGCAAATTACAATTATGGTTTTAAGTAGCGATGATGAGTGTGATTTACAGGTTTTAGCGCTAAATGCAGCATCAGCAGCGCTTTATCTAAGCGATATTCCAGTAAATTATAATGTTTGTGGCGTTCGCATTGGCTGCATTGATGGCGAGCTTGTGGTAAATCCAAAGGCTAGTGAGTTAGAAAATTCAACCCTTGATTTATACCTTGCAGGACATAAAGACGAGCTGCTTATGATAGAGATGAGATCTTTGCCAACTAGCGAAAATATTGGTGCTTTTAGCTTGGCTGATAGCTTTATAGACCTGCCAGAACTAGCACAAAGCATGAATGAGTTTAGCGAAGAGCGTATTTTAGAAGCGATAAACTTAGGTGCAAATGCGATAAAGGCAGCAAGCGATGAGTATGAAAAAGCCCTAAGTCCTTATAAAAAGCCAGAGGCAAAAATAGAACTAAGAGCAGAAGTAGATAATATGGCAGTTTATGAGCATATAGTCGCTAACTACACAGCTGCTGTAAAAAACGCTATAAATCAAATGGCAAAAAGCGAAAGAGCTGTTGAGCTAAATATAATTGCTGATAATATCAAAAATAGCGAAATCGCAGCGCAAAATGCTTGGAGCGATGAAGAAATAATGAACGCTTTAAACAAATACAAGCACAAAATCGTGCGAGAACAAATCATAAATGAGGGCAAAAGAGCTGATGGCAGAGCACTAAATGAAGTGCGTCCAATTTCTATAGAAACTAACATTTTGCCTTCGGCGCACGGCAGCTGTCTTTTTACTAGGGGGCAAACACAAGCTTTAGTAGTAGCCACGCTTGGCGGCGATAATGACGCACAAACCATAGAAAATTTAAGCACCAAAGGCAGTTTTGCTGAGAGATTTATGTTTAATTACAATTTCCCTGGCTTTTGCGTAGGCGAAGCAAGTATGATAAAAGCGCCTGGACGCCGTGAGCTAGGGCATGGAAATCTAGCCAAAAGAGCACTATATCCAAGCGTGGATCTAAATAGCCCTTATGTAGTTCGCCTTGTAAGCGAAATACTTGAAAGCAACGGCTCAAGCTCGATGGCATCAGTGTGCGGCGGAAGCCTTGCTATGAGAGCAGCTGGGTTAA
>CALEHZ010000259.1 GCA_937875715.1 uncultured Campylobacter sp.
CTGATGATTTTGATGAGATTATAGAAAACATTGACATTGGCGGCCCTGCGATGGTGCGAAGTGCTGCTAAAAATCATGCTTCTGTGATGATTTTAACTGACACTTCTGATTATGATTTGTGCTTAGAGAAAATACGCAGCGGTAGCGTAGATGACGAGTTTAGACGCTATTTGATGATAAAAGCTTTTGAGCATACAGCAAGCTATGATAGCATGATAGCAAACTATATGAATGATAGATTTAATGGTGGTTTTGGCGCATCTAGATTTATCGCTGGAAAAAAGGTCTTTGATTGTCGTTATGGCGAAAATCCGCACCAAAAAGGCGCTGTGTATGAATACGACGCCTTTATCAGCAAAAACTTTAAAGTGCTAAAAGGCGAAGCAAGCTTTAACAATATGACTGATTTAAACTCGGCTGTGGCGATAGCCAGTGCATTTGGCAAAGCACCTGCTGTGGTTATTTGTAAGCACGGCAATCCTTGCGGCTTTGCGATAAAAGAAAACTTGCTAGAGAGCTACAAAGCAGCGCTAAAATGCGATCCAGTAAGCGCCTTTGGCGGCGTGGTAGCGATAAATGGCACACTTACCAAAGAACTTGCTTTGATTATGAAAGAGGTCTTTACTGAGGTCATCATCGCAGCAAGTGTAGAACCTGACGCCCTTGAAGCATATAGTGATAAAAAACGCACAAAGATTTTTAGCCATGAAAGCAAGTTTTTACTTCGTTCAAATGATAGCTTTAATTTTAAAGCAATTGATGGTGGATTTGTATTTCAAGAAAGCGATAAAGTGGGCGATGATGAGGTAAAAAATGCTAAGCTAATGAGCAAAAAAAGCGCAAATGAGAGTGAGCTAAATGACCTTAAAATCGCTTGGAAAATCGCAGCACTAACCAAATCAAACTGCGTGGCGTATGTAAAAGATGGCGCGCTTGTGGCAATTGGCATGGGTATGACAAGCCGCGTGGATGCTGCGCGCGCAGCTGTGGCAAAGGCACATGATATGGGGCTAGATTTAAATGGTTGCGCGCTTGCTAGCGAGGCGTTTTTTCCATTTCGTGATAGCATTGATATCGCAGCGAAAGTGGGCGTAAAAAATGTAATTCAGCCAGGCGGAAGTATCCGTGATGATGAGGTGATAGCAGCTTGTGATGAGCATGGGATGAGCCTTTACTTCACAGGCATTCGCCACTTCTGGCACTAAAATCTGCTGGCAGATAAATCGGCTGGCGGGGCTCTTTTGTGCTTTTTACTGCCGCGCACCTCGATGAATTAAGTATTCTATCTTCGGCGCGCGACAGCAAAAATCACTAAAAGTACCGCGCCTTTTTTGATTGCCGCTAGCGCGAATTTTTTAAATTCTAGAATTTAGAAGTTTAAAAGCTATGACACTATATCAGCACAAAGATGGCTATCGCTACAATAGCGATAGCTTGTTTTTATATGAATTTTTTAGCTCTTTTGTGGGAATAAAAGCTAGCGAAAGCCTGCTGGATGTGGGCTGCGGATGCGGTGTTTTGGGGCTTTTGGCGGCTAGGGATTTTAATTGCGCTCTAACTAGCATTGATATTTTAGAACAAAATGCCAAGCTAACTGCCTTAAACGCCCAAAAAAACGGCATAAAAGCGAGTGTGCTTTGTGCTGATTTTTTTGAGTTTTATAAAGATTATAAAGCAGGGCAGGGCGCTTTTGATAAAATTATTTCAAATCCGCCTTTTTATGACTTTGGTGGCGTGAATAAAAACGAGCATCTAAACACCAGCAGAAATGGCGCAAACTTTAATATAGAAAGCTTTGCTAAAGCTGCTAAAAAGGTGCTAAAAAATGGCGGTGAACTTGTATTTTGCTATGATGCTAGGCTTGTAGATAAGGTGCTATTTGTGCTTTTAGCACAGGGTTTAAAGCCCATAAAATTAGCGTTTTTACACTCAAAGCCTGGCAAAAACGCAAATCTAGCATTTATCGTGGCTAAAAAAAATAGCAAAACGCCGCTTGAAATAAAGCCGCCTTTTTACGCCTGCGATGAGAGTGGGGCACACTCAAAATGGGCTTTGGAGGTATTTAAAAAGGCTGGTGTTAGTAGTGAAAATATAGAAATACTTTGAATTTTTTGAAACTGGATTTTATAAACTGAATTTTTTGGATTTTTAAAAAATTCAATCTTT
>CALEHZ010000260.1 GCA_937875715.1 uncultured Campylobacter sp.
AAAAACGCAATGCTAGGCGGTGCTATAAAAATAAAAAGCGTAGGCATAAACTTAGCTGGTAGCTGCGGATGAAAAATCAGCCTATAAAAAAGCACCGAAAATAGCGCCATATAAAAAAACAAGCCAAAACCAAAGTAAAACCACAGCCAAGGCGCACTCTCAGGGCTAGCAATAGGCACGAGCAGATTGCCAACGACTGGGATAAACCACGCTGGATTGCTATGAGTGATGTTAATTTCACGCTCACACCACGCACGAAGCACAAAAAGCGTGATATAGCTTTGTGCTATCACCCCAGCGTAAAATAGCCAAGCAGCCACACTGCCTTCATAAATCATCGCTAGAAGCAGTAGCGAAATGCTAAATGCGGCAAAGAAATTCAGCCTTATAGGGTGATTTAGCTCTTTTTTAAACTCTGCGTTAAAAACTGCGATTTTTATGCCGTAAAATACGCAAATAAGGGCAAAAAGCAAGGTGCTAACAGCCCTTAATACTAGAAAAATATTTTCATCAAATCCAAGCTTTAAAACCGCCACACTAAGCCCACCAAAGCCCATAATAACAGCAAAAAACATCACAGGAAATTCGCTAATCCTACTCATTTTTATCCTTTTAAATTTTAGAATTTAGTAAATTCCAAATTATTTTTTAGTTATTTCTACATTTATCCTTAAACCACGGCAAATAGCGATACAGTGGGCATCCATACACTGTTGTGATGATAAGCCACGCCCCAAAAAGCCACCACCAACTATCACAAATAAAGCCAAAAAAATAAATCAAAGCCGAGCCTATAAAGAGCCTAATTGTTTTGTCCCAAAAAGCAAATCTACACATAAATCCCCCTTAAAACCACATTCGCTTAATTATATTTGTTTTATTAGCTATCATATAGCTAAACACGCCAAGCACATGCATAATGATAAGCAAAGGCAAAATCTTTGTAAGAATTCTATGAATAGAGCCACAAAGATACTCGCTCATACTCTCATACATGCTAAAATCCTCCGCCCCACTCATAATCGCCCCAGCCACGCCACTTTGTAAGTTTAGAGCAAATCCGCTAAGTGCTATCAAAAACACGCACAAATAAATGCCAGCGTGATTTGCCTTTAAAAGCAAGGCTCTGGCTGAACTCATCTTTAAAGGCTCAGTTTTGCTACCCAAAATAAAATAAAGCCTAACAAGGCTTAGCACCATCACCACAAAGCCCAAAATGCTATGAAGCTTGATATTTGGTAGTTTTTCTAGCGTGTTTGGGATATTTGCCAAAACAAAAGTCCCACTAAGCAGTAAAAACGCTAGAAGTGGCACAGACACCCAGTGTAAAATCACAGAAATTTTAGAGTATTTCATATTTTTTCCTTAAATTATATTCATTAGTTTTTTATAAGCCTGCCCACTCTCACCTAGCACTAGCATAGTGCCTTTTATATCAAAAGGCGGTATATCAAGTGGGCGTGGTGGCGGACCAAAGGTATTTACGCCACTTTCGTCAAACTCCCCACCATGACAAGCGCATTTAAACATTTTTTGGCTAGGTGCCCAGCTAGGAATACAGCCAAGGTGAGTACAAAGACCGATAGCAAGCATGTATCTATCATCGCCGATAACGACATCACGCTCATCATTTATCTTCATATCAGCTGATTTTTTTATGATAAAAATCGGCTTTTTTCTC
>CALEHZ010000261.1 GCA_937875715.1 uncultured Campylobacter sp.
TGCCACATACAGAAAATAGAAAAAATAAAATTTTTAAAATAATTTTATAATATAAAAATTTGATAGAAAGGACTTGGCTAAAATAGTAAACAAGTAGCTGTAAATAATGATTTTATCATATAGTGGTGCCTCGGGTCGGAATCGAACCGACACATGGTTGCCCATACCAGATTTTGAGTCTGGCGCGTCTACCAGTTTCACCACCGAGGCAAAAGAGTGGAATTTTAGCTAAAATTCCTTAATTTTGGCTTATTATTTCAAAATTATAAGTAGTTTTGTTTTGAATTTTTTGAATATCAAGCAGTTTTAGCTCAGGAATTTTGAGTGCTAAAAACTCATCAAAAGACTTACAAGAATTCTGCGCTAAATAACGCAATATTCGCCCACGATAAGCCTTAGCAAAATGACTTACAACCTTACCATTTTTAAAAAACTTTAAAGTAAAAAAATCATGCTTTGGCGTATAGAATTTATTATAAAATTCAGCTCTAATATCTAGAATTTCATCATCAGCTAGGTATTTATCTAAAAATTCACTAAGCTTTTTTCGATAAAACTTCGCTGTATCGATCCCAGCGCATTTTGCGCCTTGTTTTAGCTTGTAATTTGGCACATTATCGCTTGGCTTTAAAACGCCAAAAAGATTTGAAAAAATCAGCAAATTATCATCCAAATACGCCCTAGCCTTCTCATCCAAGCTAGAAAAGTCCAAATAATCATACGCCACGCCACTATAACGACTAATTGCGCTCATTGCTTTGCTAAAATCTAGAATTCTAGGCTCTTTTAGCCCAGTCAAAGCGCAGATTTTACTCTCATCGCCGCTTTTTAAAACCCCCAAATATTTATCCCAAAGCTCAGTCCTAAGCTTTCCAAGCTCATCATTAAAGCTTAGATTTTCAAGGCAGAATTGCTTATTTCCGCCTTCGTTTTTGCTCTCGCTTGGGGCAAGTAGAATTTTCACGCAAAGTCCTTAAATGCGCTTTTTAGCTTTTCGTATTGTTCCAAAAAAGGCACGCCGTGCACACGCGCACCGCCAATTGTAGTGATGAAATTCGTATCTCTCTCCCAGCGTGGCACAAGGTGTAAATGCACATGCTCAGCTATCCCAGCCCCAGCAGCTGCGCCTAAATTCATCCCTAGATTTACGCCGTGAGCGTTTAGCGTGTTTTTTAGCACTGCTACGCTTTTTTGCGCAAGGCTAGCCATTTCTAGCCAGATTTCACTCTCTAAGCTTTCTATATTATCGCTGTGTTTATAAGGTATTATCATAAACTCG